>CAZUOC010000484.1:0-2506 GCA_964622335.1 uncultured Ignavibacteriaceae bacterium | reverse complement strand
AAGTTCTTTTATGATTTCCAATTTCTTCAAGGCAAATTCATTATCAAAATATGAATCGATTAAATTTGTTGTTGTTGAAAAAGGGAAAGACATTTTTGATATAAAAAATCATTTAAAGATTGCTGTTTATCTTGAAGAAAAGCATAAAGCAAGAATCGAAGAAACTGACGCAGACATTTTATTCCTTGAATAACTGAAAAATTAATGGAAACGTTTTATAATATTTTACCTTTGGAAATAGTAGGAGCGGGAATTGTCATTTCTCTTATCATTGAAATGTATTCAAAGAAAAGTGAAGTTGTTCTCCCCTGGATTTCGATTATAGTTTTTCTTTTTTCGGGATTTTATGCTTTAACGACAGTCAATTCCGTTACTGAAACTTTTGGCGGAATGTTTACGACAGGTGGAAATGTAAGCATTTTCTTTTTCATTTTTACTTTTGGCGCAGCCTTGGTTTCTCTTCTTTCTGTGGATTACCTGCGAAAGTATGATTCCTACTTTGGCGAATTTTATATTCTTCTGCAATCGTCTGTTTTAGGTATGATGCTGATGGCTGGTGCGAAAGATCTCTTCGTAATTTTCCTTGGTTTGGAATTGATGTCGATTTGTTTTTATGTACTTGCAGGAATAAACAGAAAAAAACTTAATGCTAATGAAGCTGCATTAAAATATTTTTTACTTGGTGCATTTGCAACAGGTTTTACAGTTTATGGAATAGCTCTTATTTATGGTTCCGCACAAACAACATCAATAGATTTTATAACAAAAAATTTCTCAGTGTTAACAGGAAACGTTCTTTTCGTCACCGGGATGCTTTTGTTCTTAGTTGGTTTTTCATTTAAGATTGCTGCATTTCCTTTTCATATGTGGGTTCCCGATGTTTACCAGGGTTCGGGCACAACCGTCGCCGGATTATTTTCTACAGGTGGAAAAGCCGCTGCCTTCAGTGCAATACTTGTAACTTTCTTCGCAGTCTTCAGCAGTTCTGTCGCCAACACGTTTGAGCCTTATCTTGCGGTTATTGCTGTTTTATCAATGTTATTTGGCAGCATTGTAGCAATTGCCCAGGATAATATTAAAAGAATGCTTGCTTATTCTTCTATTGCACATGCAGGATATATGACAATCGGTCTTGCCTCCGGAAATTACGAAGGTGTTGCCGGGATAATCTTTTATCTTTTAGCCTATACTTTTATGAACCTCGGTGCTTTCGGTATTGTTTCTATAATCGAAGGAAAAGATGAAACAAATCTCTCTATAAAATCTTATGCAGGACTTGCATCGAAACATCCTGCTCTTGCTGCAATGCTTTCTATCTTTATGTTTTCTCTTGCAGGTATTCCACCTTTTGCCGGCTTCTTCGGCAAGTATTATGTTTTTATTGCGGCAATCAAAGCCGATCTTACGTGGCTTGCAATTGTCGGCGTTATATCAAGTGTTATCAGTGTTTATTTCTATTTAAGGATAGTCGTTTTAATGTACTTTAAAGATCCTGAAACTGAGTTATCAATTCAAAAACAGAATACAGGCTTGCTAGCAGTTATTATTTCTGTCCTACTTGTCATAGTTTTAGGTTTATCTCCTGGAACAATAATCAACATAATTACTTCATTCTTATAGAATTTTTCTACAAATCTTTTAAGCTATCTCCCTTTATTATTAATAACGGCGGAACTATTTTAGAGTTCTAAATTTATTATGAATTAATGATTCCACTTTATTCAACAAAACAGATAAGACAGGTAGATGATTTTGCAATTACACAATTGGGAATTCCCGGTCCTGTACTTATGGAAAATGCTTCAGCGGAAATCTATCGCTGGATTGAAGAAAAGTTTTTAAATGGAGATAAAGAAAAGAAAATCGGTTTTATTTGTGGTAAAGGAAATAATGGGGGAGATGGATTCGCTGCTGCAAGGCGTTGTGTTAATAATGGTTATAATGTCAAAATATTATTTCTCGGTGATGAAGAGGAATTATCTGAAGACTGCAGGATAAATTTTAAAATCATTTCAGATTACGAAAAAAGATTCAAAAATGTTTCTCTTAAAAAGCATTCATCTTTAAAAGATATAAACTGGCTAAAGGATTGTTCTCTTATTGCAGACTCAATGCTTGGAAGCGGTGCTAAAGGAGAATTGCGAGAACCATATAAAAGTATTGTTGAAAAGCTTAATAAAATTAATTTATCTAAAGTTGCAATAGATATTCCAACAGGACTCGATGCCGATACTGGTTCAGGTTCAACAGTTTTTAAAGCTGATTTTTCTATAACTCTTGGAGAGTTTAAGAAGGGATTATTCATTTCTGACGGAGCTTATTATTCTGGGGAAATTGTTAAAGGGAGTATAGGAATAAGTGATAAATTTTTTGATGAATTGAATTGTGAAGAATATATTATCGAACCGGAAGACGTTTACAAAAATCTTCCTCACAAAAAAAGGAATATCCATAAATATTCTGCTGGAAAAGTTTTTACAATAGCAGGTTCCGGTAAATTGCCTGG
>CAZUOC010000483.1:0-2508 GCA_964622335.1 uncultured Ignavibacteriaceae bacterium | reverse complement strand
AACTTTTTGGAGTTTTTAAAACGCTTTATGACGGATATGTCCGCTATCAAGGCAATAGCCGTTAATTGTCAAGAGGCCATATCTCTTACGAGAAAAATAAGCATATATATTTACGAGTAGCAGTAGTAATGAGGGGGTGGGGGGGAAGGGGGAGACTAATAACCAGTGCAATTGTGGAAAAGCATTAAGTGTGTTAGTTGTTAGTTGAGAATTAGTTGTTCCCATATTATTTGACCTCCCTTCCACCATGCATTCTCTCCTCAAAATCTTTCAGCCTGTAGCTGTTACCATCAATATTGAAAATATGGGACTTATGAAACAACCTGTCCAAAATCGCAGTCGTTGCCATCTGATCGCCTGAAAAAATATGCACCCATTCCTTTACCGAGCGGTTACTGGTTATAATAATACTACCCTTCATATAACGGGCTGAAACAAACTGGAAGAACAAGTGAGTTTCATTCCGGTCAAGATTTTGATAGCCAAGCTCATCCAATACCACCAGGGCATTCTTAACATAGGCTGCGCTCCTTTGTTTGCTGACAGGTTTATCAGCTCTTCTTTTCAATTGATGCAGCAGCTCCTCTACCGTGTAGTAAATTACACTAAATCCCATCTGAACCGCCCTTACTCCCAATCCTACGGCAAGGTGCGACTTTCCTACGCCTGGTTGACCGAATGCCAAAATATTCTCATGCCGCCTTATATAATCACATAACGCCAATGTTTCGATCCTGTGTTTTTCAACCGAAGGCTGAAACATATAATCAAAGTTATCCAGGTACATCCCCTTGGGAAGTCCGGATACCTTAAGCGATGTCGCAATCCGCCGCTCTTCCTTGTTCTCGATTTCCAAAGTAAGGAGCTTATCAAAAAAGTCCAGGGGGCTTGAATCTTCACCGGCGGCCTTCTCCGCAAGCTCAAGTAAGATGGAAGGCGTATACTGCATATTTAAATATTCCATCTTCTTTTTTATCGCTTCCAGGCTCATACGGCAGCCTCCTTAGTAATGTCCTCATAATAAGATAACTGACGCTCGGCCACTTCCAGGGCCCAGTTCTTAACCATTTCATTCATCGGTATAGTAGATGATTCTATGGCTTCTTTTGATAATACCACCATACCCTTGGTACCCGGCATATAAGGGTATTCTCCGATTAGCTCTCCACTATGGTAAATATGGATATTGCGCCCCATATGGAGGCATAAAACGCTTTTATTGATGTATTTTTGAGGTACCTGGTAGTAATTTCCAATAAAATACACGGTACCGTCGTCCTTGACTTCGGTACGCCTCTCATTTAATGGTAATTCAGGGAATATGTCGGGAAGCTCAGATAGATATTGTTTTTCATATTCAAAGCTTTCCGTAACGCTCAAGCCGGTGGCTCCGCAGCGCCATTGCGCCTCAAGATATTCAATTTCACGGTCTATCTCATCCTGTAATTCAGACAGATCGCTAAAGACCCTGGTTTTCAATTCAAGCCGGATAAATAAATCATGAATCTTCTTCTCCACCTTGGCCTTGTCCGTTGGAGTACCAGGCCTGGCCGGGAATACATTCACACCCAGATTCTTCATATAAGACTTATACGCTTCGTTTATTTCACTGTTTTGGCCATTCCATTTGATTACAGCTGACTTAAGGCAATCCGGCCTGACCCACCGGGCCAGACCACCCAGCTTCTTTAATCCGCTCTGATGGCAGCTGATAAATGAAGCCTGGTCTTTCTTTTCGCTTACAATAACGCTGAGCTTTCGTGAAAAACACAATACCAAAAATAAGAACTGAAGCTTGATCCAGTTGCCGGCCGCTCCTATTTGCACCATAATATTCTCTTTCCAGTCTACCTGCATTAGCATCCCGGGCGGCGTCTCTATTCGGCATCTTGCACCCCGTTTAATCATTTCCGGATAATTCTTTCGCACATATCGTCTTAAGGCATCATAGGATAAACGGTAGTTGTGAAACCTTACCAATGTCTGATATAGTGCCTTTACAGATGTTTTTTTGGGACGGTCTGAATAAGTATCCACCCAGACTTCAATAGTGGAATTGAACCTGGAAACCTTGGAATACCTATTCCTGCGGCCGTCCTCTTTTCCTGTCCGCTTCAATCTGTAGCGGATAGTTCCTTCAGATACACCTAATTTACGAGCTATTTCACAGTTGCTCATTCCTGTCGTTTTTAATGCCATGACAATCTCCTTCCATTCATCATGTTGTGTGTTAGATGGCAACCTATTATCCTCCTTATAATTGATAGGGTTGCCATCATATAATTTTGATGTATATCTATACAACTAGCTCGTAAAAAATAACGCCGCTTTTCTCGTAGGTTATCAATCTTCTGGACACGTTTGTACCAAATCGCGAAACCCGTTCTGTCCCAGTATAACAACTTCATCAAATGACGGGTCTTATTGCAGAATACAAAATATCCCGGCTTAAACGGATTAAGGCCCATCTCATTCTGTACTAAACCCGAAAGCCCGTTGATTGACTTC
>CAZUOC010000482.1:0-2524 GCA_964622335.1 uncultured Ignavibacteriaceae bacterium | reverse complement strand
GTAGAGAAGCTAAAGCATCTTCTTTAAACGGAGAGAAACGAATGTAAATACTTAAAAATATTTTTGAACCTTCATCTGATTCGTAGGAACATTCTGAAAATGAAATATCACTTTTCCCACCATCTTTACTTCTTCCTTCTTTTGGTTCTTTCATTTTTGCATCAAAAATTTTTTCTATCTCACTTTTATCAATCATTGAGCATGCATCAATAATCCCTTTAGGCTCTTCAACAAGCTTGTTTTCTTTTTTAGATGCTTTTTCTTTTTCTGTTTTCCCACAAGAGAAAAACAAAACTAATACTGATATAATTAGGAAAATAAGAGTACGATTTTTCATTTTAACAGATATAATTTTTTAATGGAATGGTGCAATAAATTTATGAGAAAAAAAAAGATTAATCGGGAGGTGGTATAACAACCCAAAGAATAATATAAACCAGTATTCCCGGGAAAGCAGCACTAAATATAGAGATTAGTACATAAGCAATTCTAACAACCGTTGGATCCCAGCCGAGCCATTCAGCAAGACCGCCGCAGACACCTGCAATCATCGAATTTCTTGATCTTTTTAGAGGCATAAGATTAAATCAAATTTTGTTAATAATTAAAATAAGAAAAAACAGGAAGAATATTTTGTTAAAAACTCTACTTGTTAATTAGTTTTTTTGCAATAAGTAAAGCTCCCATAACAGGTGGTTGTTCAGGTTCCTTAATTATAACGTCATCAAATCTATCCGTGATTTTTTTACGAAGTATCCGGGAGAGATAATTGTCATTTGTAATTATACTGCCGGAAAGAGATACTCCCATTTTTTTTAGTTTTAACTTTTCTTTCATCGCATAAACGTGTAAGATAAGTTCTTCGATTTCTTCATTAATAATCTTTTTGCAAATCGCATCATCTTTTTTTGCAGCATTAATTACGTGTTGCGCTAAAGATGCAATATCGAGATTATTTTTATATACTGCATTAATTAATTCTTCACCATTGTTAATTCCAAAAGTATTAGAAACGAATTGGGAAAGTAAAGTAGATCTCCCTCTTCCGTCATAAAATTTTGAAATCACTTCCAATCCTTTTTTCCCGAGGCTGTATCCGCTTCCTTCGTCACCAATATATCTTCCGAAGCCACCGACTCTATGAATATTTCCATTAGCATCTTTGCCAAACATAATTGAGCCAGTACCTGAGATAAGAATACATCCGGGTTTTTCCGGGAAAGCTCCCTCTAATGCTATTCTTGCATCACTTTCCACATAAAAATTTTTTATCTGTCCTTTGGCAAATTTTATAAAATGATCTTTTAGCTTATCTGCATCTTCTTTTCTTCCGGCTCCTGCTGTACCTAATATAATACAGGTTAAATCGTTAAAATCACAATTTAGATTTTTAATGCAATCGTTTATGAGATTAAAGATATTCTCTGAGACATTGTCTAATCCATGAATCAAAAAATTGGAAGGACCACCCGCAGTTTCATAAATTGGTTGTCCTGTAATGTCAGCGGTTACACACTTTGTTTTAGTTCCCCCGCCATCAATGCCGATAAGATATTTCATTTATAAAATGATTTTAAGAATTATACCAAAATAGGAAATTTTTGTAAGATATAGATAAAGAGGATAATGAGATGATGAGATAATGTTGCTATTAGATTTATATATTATTTTCGGAATTAATTAGCTATTTTAGAATCAAATCAACTGGTATATATGAATGAATTAGAAAAATATTTTCAGACTTTCAGAGAAAATACGATAGGCTATAATCAAACCTTTGTTTCCCCTTATGGTGAAAAAAGAATAATCTATGCTGACTGGATTGCAAGCGGAAGATTATATACCCCGGTTGAAAAAACCATTCTTGAAAAGTTTGGACCCTTTGTAGGTAACACACATTCTGAATCGAATGTTACCGGAACAACTATGACAAATGCTTACCATCATGCACATGATATAATTAAGAAACACTGTAATGCGGGTTCCGACGATGTGATTATTACTGCCGGTTCGGGGATGACAGCTTTGATCAATAAATTTCAGCGAATTCTCGGATTAAAAATTCCAGAGCAGCTTAAAGATTATCTGAAACTTCCCGAAGAATTAAGACCGGTTGTTTTTGTTACTCACATGGAACACCATTCTAATCATACTTCCTGGCTTGAGACTATTGCAGATGTAATTCTTATTTCTCCGGATAAAGAAGGCTTGGTTGATATTGATGACCTTGAGAAAAAGTTACAACAGTATAAGAATAGAAAATTAAAAATTGGTGCCTTCACTGCTTGTTCTAATGTTACCGGAATTCAAACGCCGATTCATAAGCTGGCTAAACTAATTCATAAGATTGGAGGTTTTTGTTTTGTTGATTATGCATGTTCTGCACCATACGTTAAAATTGATATGCATCCAGAAGATCCTCTTGAAAAGCTCGATGCGATTTTATTTTCACCCCATAAATTTCTTGGGGGACCAGGAACGCCCGGAGTTTTGATTTTTGATTCAAAACTTTATCACAACCGAG
>CAZUOC010000481.1:0-2525 GCA_964622335.1 uncultured Ignavibacteriaceae bacterium | reverse complement strand
TAGAGTTTGGAGAACCAGAAAAATTACTGCAATACTATTTTTTGTGTCTTCTGCTATAACGCTTGTGTATACAATACCAATTGTAAGAGGAATTAATACTTTATTATTCATTTGGATAGTAATAGTTCTTTGGACAATGGTAAAACGTGAAAGTCTTGTTAAAAATTTTCAAAAAAAATCCGGTTATTCAGACGAGGAATTTTCCTTAGTTCAAGGAGACTTAGAAAAAGGAGACCAAGAAGCAGCTTTACAAAAAATTGTTTCAATCCAAGAACAACACAAAAAAGAGTTCAAAGATGCAACCGGGATTGATGCAAGGGATATTATTCCAGAAATTGGGAAAGAAATTTTTTGGGCTGATATTGTAAATCACGTTTTCCGAATTTTTGAGTTTGATAGAAATGGAACTATAATAAATGAAAACAACCAGGTAGTAGCAAAAAGTAAATTCCAACCATACGGATATTTACTAACAGAATCACCTATTTTGAATAATCGTGTAAAATTACCAATTATTCATCGTGATGATTTTCTACTTGCAACAAGTGTATTTGATGAGCCGAAATTGATAAATCTAGTTGAAAGCAACGAATTTATTGTAACTTATTCTCCGAAGATATTAGGTCCAAAAGGATTATCTGGTAGTCCTCACCACGTTTTGCACTATGCAATCGTTCCGAAAGGAACTCTTGACTATTATTATTCGGTGAACAACGATATACATATGGCAAAACCTGAACCAAATAAATTAGTTGGCTCATTTGTATATGATGGTGAAATTAGAGTCCAGATAAATACCGAACCCAATATATAGTTCCAATAATTCTAAATTGCATAAAAAAGTTTTAGCTTTATGTTATCAATTAATAATAAAACAAATTTTAAAAAACGCTTATAACAAGCTGCTCAAGCCGTTATGTAAAAAGTCAAGAGAGTAATTGTTCTTAAAAATATTTATTTACTAAAAGAATTAATCTGTTATTAACCCTGCTTTTAAGCGGGCAAATTGTCTTTCAAAAACTATAATAAGGCGAGGCTGTAATCTGACAGAAATCCCGCCAAAAGCGGAACAGGGTTGAGTAAACAGTCCTCACCGCTGAATCAAGAATAAAAAATTCTTTCAGCAGTTGTTCTTTGTCTTATTTTTAGTTACTTGTAAACCTTTGGCTTAAGCAACCAAAGCAGTAATATAGTTCTCCTGGTATATCCATACGTGTCTTATTCTTCTGAGCAGTTTCTTTGCAATACGAATAATGGCTTTTTGTTTTGGCATCTGTTTAATCAGTTCATTAAATCTTAAAGTAAAAGCAGGATCCTTTTTTACAGCAGTCCAGGCAGCTTCAACAAGAATAGGACGAAGGAACTTATTGTGACGGAAAGAAATTCCCCTGCTGTACTCAGTTTCGCCGGACGAATAAACAGAAGGTACAAGTCCAACAAAGCTGCAGAGTTGTTCAAACCTGCTAAAACGCTTAATATCAATTATTTCAGTGTAAAGTGACATAGCAGTAATGAAAGCAACACCGGGGACAGAACTAAGAGCAGAAATAACCGGAGATATGTTTTCACTTTTGGCTTCTTCTCTTAATTGCTTAAGCACGCTCTTAAGATGTTCCCTTACCTGCTCTAATTGCAGCAGCAAATTCTTCAGGGTAAACTGCCCTGCAGATGAGTTGAGTTTAACCGATTTGAGCCAATGAATGAAATAACCGGACCAACGGGAGTTAGTAAGATGTTCTTTGGGAATAATGATTCCATAATTATACAGAAGCATCTTTATCCTGTTCTTAATCCTGGTTTGGTTCTGAACCAGCCTGAAGCGCAAACGCATTAGAGAGCGAAGCTGCTCGGCATAAAGTTCAGGGATATAGATTGCTTTAAGAGAGCCGTTCTCAAGTTCACGTGCAAGCTTACGGGAATCGACAGGATCGCTTTTAATAACTTTTTCCTTGTTTGAAGAAGGAACGTCAGCCGGATTAACGACAATACAGTTGATACCGAGTTCGTTGAATCTTCTCTGCGGCCAGAAGCCGCAGAAACCGGCTTCATAAACAATAAAGAAATTGCCGTCAGGATAATGATTGATTAGGTATATGCATAGTTCATCAGCAGAGGGGTTCAATGAAAAAGTTTTAAGTTCAAGACCTGAGTTACGTATTGTTACTTTCCATTGTTTAAGGTGAGTATCAATGCCGATAAAGAAATGCGAGTTTGAGAATGTTATAGTTTTCATTATAAGTCTCCTTTATTAAATTAATTTTAATCTCAAATTAATTTATGAGACTTTTTAACATAACATCTGACCGCATATTTTCCGTGGGCTATTTTGGGGTTTTTAAGTTTGTTAGCTTCGTTAAACTTTCTTGTTCAAGGTGTTCGTGTTAAAAAAATTTTTTAATCATTTAGGTTTGAGGTTTAATCGGCAGTCTCTCTCTGGGCTGTGGGTTAGCCGCAACACGTTAGGTGGTGATTGAGAGACAAAATGAAAATCGATTGGAGTAGAGTTAAAAAACAAACGCTGTGGA
>CAZUOC010000480.1:0-2528 GCA_964622335.1 uncultured Ignavibacteriaceae bacterium | reverse complement strand
GATATTGTGAGGAAGATCGTGATACAGTTGGGGATTATCGACAGGCAGGAGGAGGTCAACGTTGACGAAGCCTATTTTACAGGGTTGGTTTTCCAGTTGGGGCTCTCGACCAGTTTGATGATTACCGACCTGTCAAAAAAAAAACTAAAACACAAACACGTGATTACCAGGCGCTAACAATATATGTGAATGATGAACTTGAAACAATAAAAAAATTTTTAACAAAGTCTGTCGATCTTTTAAGGGTAAACGGAAAGATAGTTGTTATCTCTTACCATTCTCTTGAAGACAGAATAGTAAAAGAACATTTTAAGTATGAAACTCTCGACTGCATTTGTCCAAAAGATTATCCTGTCTGCAAATGCGATAAAGAGCAAAGATTAAGGATATTAACTAAGAAACCTGTTACACCTTCGGAGGAAGAAATAAATATTAATATGCGCGCAAGAAGTGCAAAACTAAGAGTGGTGGAAAGAGTATGAAGAAAGGATCGAAGCCTCTAATCTTTTCCGTGCTTTTTTTACTTGTAGTTTACTCGATGCTTGCACTCGGTTACGTTGCAGTGAGGCAGGAGTGTGAAAAACTCACAAAAGAAAAAGTTGAAAATCAAAAAGCACTTGATTCAAAATTAAATGAACAGGTTAAGTTGTTTGCTGATGTACAATCGAATTCTTCAGAAGAAAGAATTGTGAAAATTGCATCCGAAGAACTTAATATGGTAAAAAGAACCGAACCCGAAATACTGTTAAAAGTAAGCAAAGAAAAAATTAATGATGTTGAAGAAGTTTTGAAAGAAAAGTATGAGTAATTCTAGGACGAAAACCTTCGAGGTTAGAAAAGTTTTTGAGGGAATAGAAACCCTCGAAGGTTCTAAAAATGCAGAACCTTCAAGGTTGCGATACGATGTAGCATCTTTAATCTTGAAGGTTGGAGAAGAGAAAGTATGAATAACTCACGAGCATTGATTGTAATAATTGGAATAGTTGTTTTCTTCTTTGCGCTGCTTTTTAAGCTGTTCGATATTCAGGTAATTAAGGGTGATGAACTAAAGTATTATGCCGAAAGACAGCAAACAAAACTTGAAAAAGTCGCTCCCGAACGTGGATTAATTTATGACAGGGATGATGTTCTTCTTGCTTACAATAAGAATGATGTTTCCTTTTTTCTTGATCTTAGAATGGCTGATAAAGCCAACAGACAAAAAATTGCAAAAAGGTTCTCGACTGTTTTTAACAGAAGTAAAAATTATTATTTGAAATTGATGAATCAAAAATCAAAGACATTCTGCATAGAGAAAAAAGCTCCTGGAGAAAAAGTATTACTTCTTAAAAACTTTAAAGCAGATGGTTTATTCTCTGAAGAAGATCCAACCAGAGTTTATCATTATGAAAATCTTGCTGCTCATATTCTCGGATTTACAGATCAGAATTATACAGGGGTTAACGGCATAGAAAAATCATTTAATGATTTATTAAAGGGTGAAGAAGGTGTAAGACTTGTTGAAAGAAATGCCGTCGGTGACGTAATGACCTTTTCAGAAAATGAAACAAGAGAAGCCGTCCCGGGAGATAATATCTATCTAACTATAAAAAGATCTTTCCAGAATGTTCTGGAAAAAGAATTAGTAAACGGCATATCAGAATTTGATGCCTCTTCTGCAGTTGGAATTATTATGAATCCTAACACTGGAGAGATACTGGCACTGGCTAACATAAACGATTATGATCCGAATGATTACTGGGATTTTAGTGATGATGCAAGAAGAAACAGAAGCATAACTGATATTTACGAGCCGGGTTCTACTTTTAAATCTTTTACAATGGCAGCTTTACTGGATCAGAATCTTTGTAAAGAATCTGAAACAATAAATGTAGAAAACGGAAGCTACAGATTTAAAAGTGCAAGGATAAGTGACACACATAAGTTTGAAAATCTTACCGTAAGAGGAATCATTGAGCAATCGAGCAACGTTGGTATTTCAAAATTATCGCAGAAAATTGAAGACGAATTATTTTATAAGTACCTGAGAGGTTTTGGTTTTGGCAATTATACGGCAATAAATCTTCCGGGAGAAGTAAAAGGAACTCTCAAAAAACCGAATAATTGGTCTGCGATAACAAAAGCATTTATGTCTTTCGGTTATGAAATTTCCGTTACACCAATTCAGCTTGTCACAGCTTACTCGGCAATTATTAATGGAGGAATTTTATATAAACCGTTAATTGTAAAGAAAGTAACAAACGCAAACGGTGAAGTCGTTGTTAATAATGGAGCGAAAGAAGTTAGAAGAGTTATTTCGGAAAGAACTTCTGAAAGAATGAGATCGTTATTAAAAGGTGCTGTCGAGAATGGAACAGGGAAGTTTGCTCGGCTTAATATTGTTTCTGTTGGAGGTAAAACGGGAACAGCTCAAAGATTAGTTGATGGGAAATATACAAGGAACTATAATTCTTCGTTTGTCGGTTTCCTTCCAGTAGAAAATCCACAGATTGTTTGTCTTATACTTCTTAATTCTCCTAATATTGGGA
>CAZUOC010000479.1:0-2528 GCA_964622335.1 uncultured Ignavibacteriaceae bacterium | reverse complement strand
TAGAGCCTTCTATTGCATGATAAATTTCTCCAGCCGGAGGATTTATACCAAAATCGGCGTCATCACCACCGTTGTATGCGTAAGCCGCATCTTTTAATGTATCACATCCAACTAAATCGTCAATATAATTCCCTAAATCCGGATCTACATTAGCGCTAAAGTAAACAGAATCAAATTCTGTAGAGACGGTGGCTTTATTAATAATTCTGTATCTAATAAAAATAATATCTCTCATCGGTTCAATTGCATTTAATCCGTAAGCAAAAAGTGTTTGATGGATTTCTATTCCTTTGGGAGATATATTATTAAATTTTCTTGAGCTGCTTCTCTTACCGTCGTTATAAACACACCAGGTAGTAAGATCACCGAGCAGATCAGGTCTGTCTTCATTTATATCCCATTCTCCGTTGTGGTTTAAATCAACCGGATTGTAGATTCTGTCACCATCACCATCATAAAAGAGGGCACCGAGAGAAACAGCATCTTTCCATTCCATCCATGAATCGCCAAAAGCAGGATCAGAAGAATAAATGGCGTACACCCGGTTTAAAGGATTTGCAGTATCTGAACCTGCTTTGCCGGGTAAATAATCATCAATTCTACTTTCGACTGCAATTGCATTAACCCAAACAGAATCGCCATCTTTCCCGGAAAGAAAAAATCCCCCAGAGAATAAAACTCCTATACTATCATATTTACCGCGATTGAAAAATCCTGCCAACACACCTGCATCAGAGACAGGTAAATCTATATTATTAACAAAAAACCTGAATTCACTTTGGGCTGTTGAATAATCAGGTAATAAGAACAAAATTATAAGAAAAGTTAGGTAAGTTATTTTTTTATACATTTTTAGCTCCTTCTTACTATTATCAACTTATTTATTATTTTCAAACGTTGATTATCCAAAACCTAAGGAAGAAGAACAAAGGAATGATATGAAAGCAACCTCTCCCCAAGGTTTAAGTAAATATGCAGATATTATATAATAGATTCAATATTTTTTAATGGTAATTTACAGTGTAATTATTAGATCAACTGATGGAATCAAAAGAAAAAATTTGCTATGTTCATTCAAAAATTTTTCTGAATATTAAATAATAAAAATATGAACCTTGATTCTCTTGTCTTTGCTGCGCACCCGGACGATGCCGAACTTTCTATGGGCGGTACGATTGCTAAAATGACAGCAAATAATTTTAAAGTCGGAATAATTGATTTTACAAAAGGAGAACTCGGAACAAGAGGAGCTCCCGAAATCCGTAAAGAAGAGGCGAGCAAAGCAGCAGAAATTCTTAAAATATCTGTTAGAGAAAACCTTTCTATTCCTGACGGCGATGTAAACGATAACCAGGAAAATTTAATGAAGGTGATGACTGTAATAAGAAAATACAAACCCAAAATTATTTTTGCGCCTTATTTTAATGATCGTCATCCGGATCACATTGATGTAAGTATACTAGTGAAAAGAGCGATGTTCCAAACTGGATTAAGGAAAGTTGAAACTTCCGATGATGGAACAGCTCAAACTCCTTTCCGACCCGCTCACCTTTATTATTATATGCAGACTTATACTTTTATTCCATCATTCATTGTCGATATTTCAGATTCTTATGAAACAAAAATGAAAGCCGTAAGGGCTTATGAATCTCAATTCTTTGATCCTACAAGCAAAGAACCTGAAACTTTTATAAGCAAACCTCGTTTCGTTGACTACATTGAATCTCGAGCGCATTTTTATGGTTTCCAGATTAGAAAAAATTATGGCGAACCTTTTTATTGTGAAGAGGATATCGAATTAGACTTACTTTCTCTGCTAAAGAAGTAATTACTTAAAATAGCAGAAATTTTTTCAAAAACGATCTTTCCCGCTCTGATATTTGCTTAAAAATCAGCTATTTAGAAAGAGGTAACAAACTTATAAATTTACAGCAATGGCAGGATTCTTGGTAATTTAATTATCAATTAAAGATGATATTAAAGGTAAAATTTTATGAAAATCAGGTTTGTATATATTCTCTCTCTTTTAAGTTTCTTTTCGACTCAGCTTTTTTCGCAGAGTGGTTATCCTTTAGTATCGGTTCCACAAACTCATGACAGAGATATTCCCGATGGATGGCTATTAGGTGGAAGCAACCCCCAGGATTATGCAATTGGTGTAGACCTCGGTGAACAAGTTTCCGGTTATGCATCAGCCTATTTGAAATCTGCTTCTTCAAACCCGGTTGGTTTTGTAACACTGATGCAAAACTTTAAAGCTAATAATTACCGGGCTCAGAGAATAAAACTCAGTGCTTATATAAAAACCAGGTATATTGGAGGATGGGCAGCATTATGGATGAGAATAAATGATGCAAGTGGAAAAGCTCTTTCATTCGATGATATGAGGGGCAGACCTCTTGTCGGTTCTTCTGAATGGACAGAAATTGAAATTGTTTTGGATGTTCCTCCTGTTAGTGATGAAATTTCATTCGGTTTACTTTTGCAGGGGCGAGGTCAGATATGGATTGATAATGTTAAAATTTCTA
>CAZUOC010000478.1:0-2538 GCA_964622335.1 uncultured Ignavibacteriaceae bacterium | reverse complement strand
TTTTTCACATTTCTAATGGGAAAATGACAAGAGAAATAGTTGCATATGATAACCAATCGTTAATGGAGCAGCTTGGTTTTACTATGATGCCGCCAAAAGCTTTAAAATAATAAAAAACTAAAAGCAATTAAAACCGGAGGTATTATGCTAAAAAGAAAAAAGTTTTCTTTAATAATTGGTCTTTTTATTCTCTCACTATTTTTGAGTGAAAATGTACTGTATGCCCAAAGCGGGTCATCAAATATGTTTATACAATAGATTACCCGATGAACGGAAAAGCAGAATATTTAGATTGGGTTAAATCAATAGTAAGCACTTTACAAAAACCCGATGAGTTAGTTTCAATTGCTTCGTACGATAATTACTTAAACGAATCTCCGCGTCGTGTAGTTGAGTTCGAATTTGCAGACAATATTGATGCAGCGAAGTATTTCGATGATCCCGAAGTAAGGGATGTTATTGATCAAACCGTCGAACATGGTATTACACGCGAAATTCTTGTCTTAAAAAAACGAGGTGATTATAATCTAGGGGAAGGGGGAAGGCAAAAAATTAAATATGCTTATTCTCTTGATTACGGTGTTGGAAACAAAACTCCTTATCTGGATATGGTAAAAACGATAAGTAAAACTCTCCAGATACCCAAAGAAGTTAAAAGAATTACTTCTTATGATAATTACTTTAATTCATCTCCAAACCGTGTTATCGAATTTGAGTTTGACTCAATGGAAGATGCCGTTAAGTATTTTGAAATGCCTCAGGTCAAAGATGTGATAGAGAACAGCGTTAATATGTCAATGAATCACAAATGCTCTATACTGGAACTAAGAGGGGATTATAATAAAAACTAAATGTTAGTATTAAACAACTTATTTCTTTAACAATTCTTAGGAGAGATCTATGAAAAACTTAATTTCAACAATCACTATTTTATTTGTAGTGGTACTTTTATCAGGAAACACGTTTGCACAGCAATGGTCTGCTGAACAGCAGGATGTTTGGGCAGGTGTACAAAAATACTGGGATGTTTCAGCAAAGGGAGATGTTCAGGGATTTTTATCATACTTCGATGACAGTTACATGGGATGGAGTAATCAATCCAGGATTCCTCAAAGCAAAACCAATACAAGCAAATGGATTGAAAATGATATGAATAACAATTCAACTGTTGTTTCCACTATTACTCCGCTGACCATCTGGGTAAAGGGTGATTTTGCTTATGTACATTATACTTATGCAGAAATTACCCAGGATAAGAAAACAGGTGAAAAGAAAACAAGCTCAGGTACCTGGACAGATATCCTGATGAAAAAGAACGGCAAGTGGGTAATGATTGGAGACCACGGCGGTCAAACTTCCAGTAATTAAAAATTATATAATGGAATAGGAAAGTTATTAATAATACTCTCACATTAAATGTAAAAAGGAGATGCAATGAAACAACAAACAAAAATCTTTGTGGCACTGGTAATCTTCATTTTCCTTGCGGGAAATATTTCCGCACAAAGTGAAGAACACCCGGTGCTGGTTGTAAGTTTTCAGAAAGTTAAATTAGCCGATATGGGTTTATTTAACAAAATAGTTAATGAAAAAATAGCACCTGTTCTCAACAGTATGGTTGATGATGGATTTCTATATAACTGGGGTCTTTTCAACCATTTTTGGGGAGACGAATGGAATGCTAACGTTTGGTACACTTTTAAAGATATGGATGCTTTTAATGCGTTCTGGGAAGAGTATACAAAGCGTTTAGATGAAAAGCAGCCGGATGCCTGGAAAGAATTACGCGGGTATATCCAGGAACATAAGGACAACATTTACAGCATTCAGAACCAGTACCAGCCTCCTCCGCAAAAATAGATATAGTAACTCTTAAAGATGTCATCTTGCCTGTTAAACAATACAGAAAAAGATGACATCTTTTTTAAGATTAACTTATATTCTATTTTAATTATTTATAATAAACAACCGTTCTGAAAGCAAAATCAATTAATAATCTATGATAAGATTTTTCAGAAATATCAGACAAAAACTAGCAGCCGAAAATAAAGTGATGGCGTATTTGCGCTATGCAATAGGAGAAATATTACTTGTTGTAATCGGAATTTTAATAATGAAACAAATATAAAATAGGATTTACAGTATGAAAGCAAAATCAATTAAAGGAAAAACACCGGAAGAAATTACAACTGCTTTACAAGAAAGTATGGTAGATGGATTTAAACCAACACTTGCAATTGTGTTTTTATCTATCAGTCAGGATCGCGAGGGAGTTTGCAAGCTGCTTGATAGCAGAGGAATTTCAATTTTCGGCGCAACATCAAACGGAGAATTTGTCAATGATGAAATTGAAAAAAATTCTACGGCGATTATTTTGTTGGATATCCAGCCTGAATATTTCACAATATTATTTGAAGAATTTCAGGATAGAAATTTTAGTGAAGCTGCAGAATCAGTAGTAAAAAGATCACTCGAAAAGTTTGCAAAACCGGCATTTTTAATTGCGGGGAGTGATTTTAAAACTGATGTTGAAGAGAT
>CAZUOC010000477.1:344-2548 GCA_964622335.1 uncultured Ignavibacteriaceae bacterium | reverse complement strand
ATAATCTCCTAACCATTCTATTTTACTACCCATGAATTGATTCTTCTGTGCGTGATTTAAACCAAAATAAAAAATAATTGCACCATCATTTTTTGATAAATAATATTCTGCATTTGATTTAATTAAGGTTTCCCTTTCATTAAAGCTCCAGGAATAGTCCGAGTCCCATCTTTCTCTTATATCTACACTGATTAATTCATTTCTAAACATTCGAAGTAATCGATTGGTGAGAATGCTTGAAGCTGTCAATCCTAACTCATTTGGAGAGTTAGTTAAAATATTTATAAAGTGGTCAAGATTATCTTTATAATCTGAAGGTGGACTGTTAGAAAGAGTGTCGTAAACAAAAAATAAATCTGTTGAATCTGAAAAATGTTCGACAAACGCTTCTAAACTATTTAAGAAGAAGTAGGATTCTAAATTTGCATCAATACAATTTAACTTTGTAAAAGTACTGTTTTCTGAATTGAAAATTTTTAGCGAATCCAGGATTGGCATAATCTTATTATAAGATATTCCTTCAGGCAGATTTTCTAATTCACGAGTTGAGATATCCTGAAAAATCCAACTATACGCATCGGGGCATTCGGCGCAAACCTCAGTATATTTTTTTAATCCGTTTAGTTTTATCGCGAGGGATGCTACAAATTCTCTTTCTTCAAGAATTGTATGAAATTCACCTACAATTATTGCTTTATACTGTGAAATAGTTTCATAAACCTGGTCAGGTAGAACGGGTGTATTAAATATAATAAGGTCTTTATCTAAAACAGATTGTATTTGTTGAGCCGTAGCAACATCTTCTTCTTCTGGAGGAGTAGTATCACATCCTGATACCAATAGGATACACAATAAACAAGTTAGAAATATTGAAAATGTCTTATTCATTTAGAAGATATTGATAATAAGTTTTCAATATCCGGAGCAAAGTGAATAAATAAATCCGAGCTGTTAAAATTATTTTAAAAGCATCAGCTTTTTAATTTCAGTATAATTGTTACAAGTGAACTTATAAAAATATACACCACTAGTAAGTTCAGAGGCATCAAGCTTGACCTCGTAAGAGCCCTTATCCTTTTCTTCATTTAACAGTACTTTAACTTCTCTTCCCAATATGTCGAAAACTTTAAGTGTTACTATTTCTTTTTTGGGAATAGAGAAAGTTATTATTGTAGATGAATTAAAAGGATTAGGATAATTTTGATGTAGTTTAAAGTCTAAGCTGGAAGAAGTATTCTTTACGTCTGTCGGTTTAGTCGTTAACTTCCATAATTCATACCCTGTATCAATTATATCGGGATCAAAATTATAAGATCTGGCTGCAAAATATAATGTCCCGTTAACATTTGTTAATTCATAAGGATGACTTCCATATCCAACTGATGTATGCATATCCGCAACCATTATTGTACCATCGGTTGTTCCGTCAGTTCTCCAGAGTTCTTCACCATATTCTTCGGTCCAGGCTGAAAAATACATTAAATCATTTACAACGGTAAGATTATTTGGATTAGAATTAAGAGCGCGGTCAAATACATCGAACCCTGTTTCAATATCTTTTACTAAAATAGTTCCCTGTGCAGTTCCATCTGTACGCCAGAGTTCATTTCCATGCTTATCATCTCCATCGTCATATACAAAGTATAAAAAACCGTTATATGCAGTCTGCTCCGAGATTGCTGTACTTTCTTCTCCCGGTGTCAAATCAATTACCATGTTTGTACCTTCCTCAGTGCCGTCTGTTTTCCATAACTCTCTACCATGCACACCGTCACAAGCCATAAAATAAAGCAGACTATCGACTATTACAAAATCTCCCGGGAAACTACTACTGGAATTATTACAACAACTTGTACCATCTGAACAGATATTTTTTACAAGGTATGTCCCGCTGGCTGTCCCGTCAGATTTAAATAGTTCATTTCCATTATTGCCGTAAGCAGAAAAGAAGAGTTGGTTCTTGAAGTTTGTTAGATTTTTTGGATATGACCATGCTTCTCCCCAAATAGCATCGTACGTAGGAGTTAAATCGACAACAATATATGTTCCCTCTGCAGTTCCGTCTGAACGCCATAGTTCAAGACCTCCTATATAATTTTCACCTACATCTTCACCGACACCTTTAGCAGCAAAATAATAAACACCATTAACAACTGCAGATGAAGTACAACCACTTATTCCCGGTCCACCATGACTATGGTAGG
>CAZUOC010000477.1:0-334 GCA_964622335.1 uncultured Ignavibacteriaceae bacterium | reverse complement strand
GGCCAAATATCCTTAACCATATATGTACCTTCAAAAGTTCCGTCCGAACGCCATAATTCTGTTTCTATTCCTCCTGCTACTAAATCTTCTGAAGAAGCAAGAAATAAAAGAAGACTATCTTTTACTGTAAGATAGCTTGGAGAACTCCAGCCAGAGCCTACATAGATATCTCTAATCATCCGGGTTCCTTCCGGTGTTCCGTCTGTTGTCCATAGTTCACCCCCTAATCCAGATGCAGTTTCAACCCCTCTGAAAAATAATTGGTCTTTAAATACAGTAAATTCTTCATAATTAGGACTAATATCAGGGTCATCTAAATCTATAACTAACTGGG
>CAZUOC010000476.1:0-2556 GCA_964622335.1 uncultured Ignavibacteriaceae bacterium | reverse complement strand
TTTAAGCTTCATCAATTACTTCTAATAAAATACTTGTTATAATATTTTTCAATATTAAATTTCATATACATAAGGGATTTTAAGGTAAGTAGTATAAATTATACGCTGTCTCCTCACTCTTTTTATTTAGATACTATACTATGATTATAAATATTACAAAACAATCTCAAAAACTCAGGTATAAATTTCAAAGCAATATAACCTATTCAATTAAGACACTTCATCCAACTACCTAAACAAAGGTATTTTTCTTTTCCTTAACCGGTAAATATCAATTAATACCACCTATATAGAGAGGACTTAATTGTCCTACCGACTATAAATGTGAAGCTTATTGTATATATTCTTAAAATCCGAGCGTAAATTATCTACACTTGTAAAAAGTGAATCTGCAATTGCTTTAAAGCTACTACCTTCAATTAACTTATTTAAAATCTCTTTTTCGTGTTTTGTTAACACTGCCTTACCATAACTCAAATTATTATTTGCTTGTTTCTTTGGATGGAACAAATCAATAACCTTCCTCGCTATATTTGAACTCATCGGAGTACCTCCAAGATATGCTTCGTGTATAGCATGGAGCAACTTTGATGGAGGAGTTTTTTTCGCTATGTAGCCACTCGCCCCGGCGCGGAGTGCATCAAAGATAAGGTCATTCTCTTCATACACTGTTAGAACAAGAATTGTAAGAGTTGGTAAAATCTTTTTTGCACGTCTAATTCCTTCAATACCGCTGATGCCCGGCAATCCAATATCAATTAAAAGTATATCTGGTTTAACATTTTCTATTTTTTCTATCATAGTTATACATTCGGGATATGTAGCCACACAGGCAAAGCCTTTTGTTCCATCTATTAAAATTTTTAAACCTTCCCGAATGGTATTGTTATCCTCAACTACAGCAACATTAATCATTTACATATCCATTTTGTAAAAGTGAAAAATATACTTACCCAATTTTATTTCTTCCAATTAAGTATAATCTATTAACAATGAAACCATTATTCTACTACACGAATACAGGTATTTTTTGGTGAGTCACCCATTGACACTACATAAACAGAGTAAACCGGAGGTTAAATTATTCCCTCTTTTATTGCTTTCGCTACTGCCTCAGATTGGGAATGAACGTGCAGCTTTTTATAAATATTTCTGAAGTGATAGCGAACCGTTTCTATACTTATAAACAACGAGTCTGCAATTGATTTAAAGTTATGTCCTTCTACAAGCCCACTCAATATTTCTTTCTCACGAGCCGTTAAAGCATAAGCACTTTTAGAAATTATCGGGGGTTTTTTAGTTTGAAAAAAATCAAAAACTTTTCTTGCAATATGAGAACTCATCGGTGCACCCCCATCGTGAGCTTCCTGAATGGCTTCCAAAAGTTTTGAGGGCGGTGTTTTCTTTACAAGATATCCTGAAGCACCCGCACATATAGCTTCAAAGACAAGATCATTTTCTTCATAAACTGTAAGAACCAGAATTGTAAGATCGGGCGACAATGCTTTTGCTTTTTTTATACCCTCAACTCCTCCCATTCCCGGAAGCCCCAAATCCATTAATAGTACATCGGGATTAAGTTTTACAATATTTTTCAACATTGTTTCGGAATCGGTAAAAGTTCCTATACAGGAATATCCTTCGGTTCCATCTATTAAAATTTTTAAACCTTCACGTATCGAGACACTATCTTCGACAACTACTACTTTTAACATATTTAGTAAGGATTAATTCTATTATTATAAATAGTATTATAAAAAATAATAATTAAGACATCAACTATGAAATATCACCTTCAAATTGAATTGTGGTACCATCATTTACTTTGGAATAGATGTTTAAGGTCCCCCCGATAGTCTCGGCTCTGTTTTTCATATTACTCAAACCATTACCTCCGTTGGAAATCTCATCCGGTAAAAAACCTTTTCCATTATCTTTTAAAGTCATTAATAATTTTCTTCCCCTTACAGATGCATCAAGAGTTATTTCGCTGCAGTCGCTGTGTGTAATACAATTATTAATTGCTTCTTTAAAAATAAGATACAAGTGCTGTCTATGTTCCATCGAAAGAGAAACTCTTTCCAGAGATTTTATATTTTCAGATCTGAAAGATATACTGGTATAAGAAGACAATTCGGAATAAGTATCACGAAGTCTCAAAATCAGGTCATATAGGGAATCTCTTTTAGGATTAACAAGCCATACAATATCACTCATGTTATCAATAAGGTTACGGGAATTTACACTTATCATATTTAAGCTTCTTCTGATACTATCATCTACCGAATTAATTTTTTTTGATATTACTTCACTTAGAATTGAAATTTCGGTTAAACTTGAACCAATGTTATCATGCAAATCAGCAGCGAGTTTTGTTCTTAGTCGCTCTATATCAAGCAAGTGTTTAACTCTAAAGTATATAATTAAGGCAATAATACTTCCTATTACCAAAACAGCAATTGTAATGAACCACCATGTTCTCCACAATGGAGGTAATATTGTTATTGCTATTTCAGTACCTTTCACATTCCATATTCCATCATTATTGGATCCTTT
>CAZUOC010000475.1:0-2563 GCA_964622335.1 uncultured Ignavibacteriaceae bacterium | reverse complement strand
TCAGCAGATTTAGATATTCAATTAATTCATCATATTTAATTTCAGCATCAGCATTTATTTTGGTTGTCTGCTGTTCAAGTTTTTCTTTTTCAAGCAATTCGTAATTAAGAAGTTTATAGGAGGAAATCAGAATAAAACTTTTACGATTAATTAGATCGGTCAGTTTTTCCTGGAGAGATTCGGGTTTGAATTCTGTTACTGAAATTAATTTATCTGATAATCCAAGAATACTTAACTCAACTACAAGCTCTTCAACAAGTTTAATCTCAGGAAGCAGAACCAAAACTTGTTCTTCTTTTTCAATTAGTTTCGCTAAGAGTAGACTTTTAAATGAGCCAGTGAGCTGCGAAATATAAAGTTGCTTGCTCTTCGAATCCCGGATAAGATTTTCAACTTTGTGTATCTGCTTGTTAAGAAAATTTTCAATGGGTGTAATCATAAATTATATTTTATTTAAAATGCCAAAAGGGCTCAATTTATGAACCCAAGAAAAACAGAGAAAAATAATCAAATCCGACTATTTTTATATATCTATCGCTTTTCTAACAAATCCTTCAGCTTTTTCTAGTCGTCGTCTCGCTTCTTCTGCGTTAACTCCAGCTTTAATCATCACCAAGGCAGTTTTAACATGCCCGTCTGCTTTTTTAAGATAAGCTTCAGCATCTTCATAAGAAATGCCGGTAATTGTC
Source organism: uncultured Ignavibacteriaceae bacterium (assembly GCA_964622335.1). GTDB lineage: Bacteria > Bacteroidota > Ignavibacteria > Ignavibacteriales > Ignavibacteriaceae > RBG-16-34-14. Next base: position 1,874 of record CAZUOC010000475.1, on the reverse strand, counting down.
ATAACAATTTTTTTAGATCTTTCGACAAGCTTTTTGTTTGTCATTTGGAGATCAATCATCATATTCTCATAAATTTTCCCAAGCCTGATCATTGCTGTAGTTGTCAGCATATTCAAAACAAGCTTCTGTGCCGTTCCGCTTTTCATTCTTGTTGAACCCATAATAACTTCCGGTCCAACATAAGGACAAATAGCAACATCAACTTCTTTAATATTAAAATTCTCTCTTGGATTTGTTGTGACAAAAATTGTTTTAGCCCCGATCTCTTTAGCTTTTTTAACTGCGCCGACAACATAAGGAGTTCTTCTGCTTGCTGCAATTCCGCAAACGATGTCTTTCTTACTTACTTTTGCAGTGATCACATCTTTGGCACCATTCTCTTCATAGTCTTCGGCTCCTTCCTGTGCACGGAACATTGCTTCTTTTCCACCAGCGATAAATCCCTCAATTAAACCAAACGGAGTTCCAAAAGTTGGCGGACATTCAGAGGCATCAATTACTCCGAGTCTTCCGCTTGTGCCCGCTCCATAATATAAAAGCCTGCCCCCGTTTTTTAAAGCACTAACAATAATATCAACAGCCTGAGTAATAAATTTTATTTCTTTCTCAACCGCGAATGGAACAGTTTTATCTTCCTCATTAATAATTTTTAAAATCTCAATAGTTGATTTGGAATCGATCTCCTTTGAGTTGGGATTCCGTTGTTCTGTTATTAAACTGTTTAATTCTTCAAAGATTGATTTGCTATCTTCAGAAGAACTCATTTAGATAACTCTAAAAGAACCAGCTTCTTCCCTTTCTGATTCCTAACGTTGTTTGGTTTGTAATAGAGTTCAAATGTTGTGGATTTTTTGATGTAAGCTTTATATTTCATTTCAGCTTTTTTGAACTCTTCATCAAGTTTCCCTCCTTTTAGTGCCATAAGAAAAGCCTTTTCTTTAATAAGGGGGAATGCATATCTGATAAGAATTATTAATGGAACTGTTGCCCTGCTTATTACAAGGTCAAATGAATTGGAATATTTTTCAATAAATTCGGGACTTTCCACTCTATCATTTTCAACAGTTAAATTCCCTATCTTCAGCTTATCAATAAATTCCTTAACAGCATCCACTTTCTTCTTTGTGGAATCTACCAGAACACCTTTCATGTCCGGTTTTAGAACCGAAATAGGTATTCCGGGAAATCCCCCACCGGTTCCTATATCTAAAAAGTTAGTACATTTTTCCGGGATATATTTAGTGATGTATGCAGACATAAAGATATGCTTTTCAATTATTGCATCTATATCTCTTCGGGATATAAGATTAACCGATCCATTCTTTTCGCTAACTAATTCAGCAAAATAAGCCAGTCGTTCAGCCTGCATTGTGTCTGGATTGAATCCGTTTTCCCAGCAAAATGTTTGAAGTTCTTTGAGGTACTTTTTCTGAACGTCAACCATATTAATCTTTAAAATTAGTTTTTTAAATATACCAATAAAACAGAAATATCTGAAGGGGTAACTCCCGATATGCGTGATGCCTGTCCTATGGAACGTGGTTTAATTTTGTTTAATCGTTCTCTTGCTTCAGTGCTTAAAGATTTTAAGTTGAAATAATTTAAACTTAAAGGGATTCCCTTCTCCTCGTATCTTTCTAAACGCTCAATTGTTCCCTGTTGTCTTTTTAAATAACCCTCATACTTAAGTTCTGTTTCTACCTGTTCAAAGGATATAGGGTCTTTGATCAGACTATTAACTGTTTCAATATTTCCTGATCCATTAAGATTAATAATTTCTTTTAATGATAACTCCGGGCGTTTGCACAATTTCGAAATCGTTTCTGCAGAATCAATTCCTGGTAATCCTTTTGATTCAAAGTATGGATTAATAT
>CAZUOC010000474.1:0-2568 GCA_964622335.1 uncultured Ignavibacteriaceae bacterium | reverse complement strand
CCGCCCGGGTCATGGTCAAAAAGGCCGGCGCCTTGGTGGGGGTCCATCTCAGGCCACATGACCTGAGGCTGATGCGGTTACCATTCTCTCCGCCCTTACCTTCCTCTACATCGTCGACAAAGGTTTCCATGAATTTACCAATGTCAGGGGAGAATCGGAGAAAATAAAAGATATGTCAGAAAAATGGAAGGATATAAGCTTGCGTACCAAGAGGATGTTATTTAAACATCCAACTCCTGCCAACCAGCCTGACGATGCAAGGCCGATTGTCAATTAGAGAAAAGGCGGGCGCCTCGCATTTAATCGCCCGTATTTATCATAAATCAGAATCTCCTGAGGCCGGGGCCCAGCGAAAAAAAACCATCCTTTGGCAAGCTAACAAAAGAAAGGCAAATGAGGCATTCTCGTCTACAGACGGTGGCGGGTTACAGAGACAAATCAAGTCTAATTCTGACATATAAATGTGGCATATAGTTGATAGCATATCGCGACTATCACCCTCCCTCCTTTTCCCCCAAAAACCTTGAGCAAGTCCCTGAATTATCTAATGTTTTATAGAAAATTAAACTCGCCATGAGGCGATGACGTTGAACCCTGGTTTCCGCCGCCAAAAAGGCACTTCAGCGTGGCCATGCAGAGTGCTACGGAAGGGTCAAATTCTGCTGCTGCAGCCAATCCTTATTATTCTCCAACCACTGTTTGATAACCCCCTCTTCTTCTATACGCGCCCGGAGGGTGTTGTCAGCGGCAGATTTCTGAAGATCAGCCATGATCTTTCGCTTTGTTTCGTCGCTGGCAAGTCACTTCCCTTTTTTAACCTAGATAATTCACGAAAAGTTCTTAAAAGAGGAAAGGGTATCTGCTTCTATGTTGGTTCCTCAAACGGGAGTTTTTATTGTCGCTCATCCAAAATCTGGGATAACGATAGCGAGTATCTTGCCATATCAGAAAAGTCTCAACGATGCCAAATAGTTGAATATATGATCACTATATCTTGCGGGTCCATCAGAAGAAAAGGTGCGAGGGGCGCTCATCTGGGGCCGATTAACTATTTCTTATGAGAAGATGCTAGTTCTTATTGAGGCGATTGCGTAATACCCCGGAGGTCTTAAACACCAATACCTTGCGGGGTCCCAAAATAAGATCTTTACTGGTCTGGGGGTTCCTACCTCGTCGAGCTTTTTTTTGCCTCACGGAGAACTTGCCGAATCCGCTGATGAGCAAATCTTCTCCTTGGGCCAAGGTATCTTTCATAATAGCCAAGAGGCCTTCCAACAGTCCCAAGGATTCCTTCCTTTCCAGGCATAGCTGGGTCTGTAGACGGTTGGCTAATTTGTCTTTGGTGAGGCTCATCCCTGCTTCTCCTCCCACTGATGGAAATTCAGTTAACCTAAAATCTCGGCTTTCCCTATCTTATAAGATGCTATAAATAAAACTCGGAAACAATCCGGCCATCCCTGATTTTTGGGTAATGAAACCCCTAAGCCTGGTTAGGAGGACAAGGAAACTTGAATCGATGGAATCAGACCAAAAAACAGGGATGTGGGCCCAAAGATAAGCCAACTTCAGCCCAAAAGTGAAGATATGATGGGGGTAGATTGAATTTTCAATGACTTGATAAGTTTTTAGTCAGAGCAGTTAGTGCGACCCTTCAAAATTACAAAATGAACCGGTCATCGTAGGGAAAGGTAGTCCGGTTGGGCGGCCGAAAATCTAAAGGCATGGTCTCCTTGGCTCAAGATAGTCTTGGATATAGCCCTTGAAAAGATATTTTCTTGCGTCTTCGGTATAATGAAGCTACGACAAAACGGCGAACGGCGGGAGGAGTTGGTAGGCAGTGCGACTATTGACTTACAGAAGGGTTTCCTGCCAACGCCATTCAGGGTTCGGCTGAAAAGACTCGGTTTCTGCCTGCAGATGTGGTATCCCGCTGCCTAACCTACTTTGTTACGGGAGAAATTTTATCTATGCGGGTATTGGTGGTAGAGGACGATCAAAAGATCGCTTCATTTGTCATTAAGGGACTGGAGCAGGCGGGGTTTGCCGTGGACCATGTCGCCAATGGAGAAGACGGCCTGCACATGGCACTGAATGAGCCCTATGATGTCGCGGTCATTGATATCATGTTGCCGAAACGGGACGGGCTGAGTCTGATCGAAGAACTGCGGCGACAGCAGATCAACACCCCCGTAATAATCCTCAGCGCCAGGCGTTCGGTGGATGACCGGGTTAAGGGCCTGCAAACCGGGGGCGACGATTACCTCACCAAGCCATTTGCCTTTACCGAACTCTTGGCCCGGGTCCAGGCGCTCATCCGTCGGGCCGGCGGCGTGGCTCATCCCACCCGTCTAACGGCTGGAGAATTGGTTTTGGACCTGGTTTCCCGGGAAGTGATCAGAGGTGACGTGAAGATCGACTTGCAACCCCGGGAGTTCGCCTTGCTGGAATACCTGCTACGCCACGCGGGCCGGGTGGTTTCCAAGACCATGATCCTGGAGCATATCTGGGACTACAGCTTCGACCCTCAGACCAACGTCGTGGACGTGTTGATTTGCCGGTTACGCACCA
>CAZUOC010000473.1:0-2571 GCA_964622335.1 uncultured Ignavibacteriaceae bacterium | reverse complement strand
ATAATTTTGTGTTGTACCTGTTTTTCCTGCAGCAGGAAATTGAAAGTATTTTCTCACCCCTACACCTGTTCCATAATTAATCACATCTTCAAGCATACTTGTTATTACCGCAGCGGTTTGCGGTGAAATTGCTTCGGTATATTGAGGAGCAAATTCATCAATAAGAATCCCGTTCCTATTTTCTATCTTCAATATGGAAATCGGATCAACATGTAAGCCTTTATTTGCAATTGTTCCATAAGCCGATGTCAATTCCAGTGGGCTTACCTCAGTAGTTCCGAGCGCAAGAGAAGGATAAGGATTAAGTTCAGAAGTAATTCCCATTCTCTTAGCATATTTTACTACCTGGCTTGGAGGCGCAATGTCACCGATAGTTAATCTTCCTGCAATAACATTTATAGAATTTGCGAGAGCCTCTCTCAAAGTAACATAGCCTCCGTATTCTTCATCAGAATTTTCAGGAGACCAGCCATTGTAGTTAAACTTCTGATTTAATAAAGTAAAAGCAGGAGAATATCCATTATCTATTGCAACTGTATATACAATAGGTTTAAACGAAGAGCCAGGCTGTCTTCTTATACCTGTTACGTGATTTAACCCTCTGCCAAAATTTTGATTCTCCCCGCCAACCATTGCTTTTATTTGCCCTGTTGTAGGATCAATAACAACAAATCCTGCCTGAATTGTACTTTCAATCTTTTTTACTGAATCAATAAAGTCGGTGTTGTACTTAAGTTTGTTATATATTTTTGCTTTTTCTTCTTTGTCAGGTACACTTCTGTATTCACGATTACTTTTAATTGCTTTATCTATCAATACAGTCAGCACATCCTGATTTTTTTTCCAGCTCCAGTTTTTATTAAAAAGGACCTGGTAATCAGCAAGATGTTTAGCTACCACTTTGTTTGCAATTTTTTGCATCCTCATATCAATTGAAGTGTAGATGTTCAGCCCATCTCTATAAAGATCGTAACCATATTTATCCGATACTGAACTCAACTTTTGCCTGACATATTCCATAAAATGAGGAGCTTCCGATACGCTCCCTCCTATTCTTTCTGATGCAAGAGTAATTGGCTGTAATTTTAGTTTGTCATATTCATCTTTGCTTAAAACACCTGTTACAACCATATTGTGCATAACAAGATTTCGGCGGGCAATAGCATTTTCAACTCTTCTCACAGGATCATAGTGTTGGGGAGATTTTAATAATGCAATAAATAATGCAGCTTCCGAAAGAGTAAGCTCACTCGCCCGCTTTCCAAAATAAACTTCCGAAGCCGACTCGATTCCATAAGCACTCCTGCCGAAATAAGACACATTGAGATAAAGCTCAAGTATTTCTTTCTTTGTAAAATTCTTTTCAATCTGAATAGCAGTTATCCATTCCCGTATTTTTCTTATTGCAGTATCAAAGACTGTTTCATGTGATGACTTTAAATCATACAGATTTTTAGCAAGCTGCTGAGTAATTGTACTTGCTCCTTCACGAGAAAAAGTAAAGATATTTTTTATCATTGCTTTTACAAAGCGGGATAAATTAACTCCCCAGTGATTATAGAAATCCCTGTCTTCCGTTGAAATTAAAGCTTGGGTAACGTAAGGAGGAAGACTGTCGATATCTGTTTCTGTCCTGTTTTCAATATAGAATTGTCCGAGCAATTCGCCATCAGATGTAAATACTTTGCTTGCAAGCTGCGGACTTGGATTTTCAAGCTGCTCAAGTGAAGGTAAACCACTTACAATATATACAGCAAGCGCAAGGAAAAGAGCAGCAATAACAGAAAGAAAAATTAATTTTGTTTTTCTCTTCTTAAAAAAGCCGGGTGATTTTTTTTTGTTCCGATAAGATTTATCGCTAAAATATTTCTTCATATCATTATCGGAATTTTTTCTTTTTGCCATTACATCAATTCCAGTCTACTAATTCAAATTTATTATTTTTATAGATACCGTAACAGGGTTCATCGAGCCACGAGCCTAAATTTATATAATAACCATTTTTATGTTGTTTAAATCTTCTTTGGTGAAAATGACCGAGCAAAACAAAATCAAATCCTTCGTCTATTTTCTCTTTTGCAAATTCAAATAATCCGTCTTTTTTACCGTAATCTTTTTTCGAGGTATAATCTCTGCTCGATTTGCTTGTATGACTTGCAAGAGCAATTCCAAGATCAGGGTGAATTATTGCATAAGCTCTCTGAATTAATTTATTTCTCAAAATCTTTTTAAGAATTTTATATCCGAGATCATTTTTTACCAGACCATCACCATGAGCAAGATAAAACCTGCTGCTGTTTAATTCAATTTCAATATCTTTCTCATATAATTTAGCACCAATCTCTTTTTCAAAGAAGTCCCTGTGCATAAAATCATGGTTGCCAATTATATAATGTACCTTAATTCCTTTTTCAGTTAGATTGTGAAGATAGGTTAAAGTTCTGAAAAAACCTTTCTGATAAACATGTTTATATTCAAACCAGTAATCAAAAAGATCGCCAACAATAAAAAGTTCATCACAATTTTCTTGTGCAAATTTTAAAAATTTGATGAGAAGATTTTCTTTTTCTT
>CAZUOC010000472.1:0-2572 GCA_964622335.1 uncultured Ignavibacteriaceae bacterium | reverse complement strand
TATAAAAGTACAGTTTTAGGTTGTTTTTTTGCTTTCTGTACAATCTAAATTATGTAACCCTTTTTATGGTAAAATCACACAAAGTGATTAAACAAAAAGGAGGCTTTTATTATGTCATTTAAATCAGCCTTATCAACTTTAGCAATTTTCATCCTATTTTTTTTCTCTTCTGTTATATTCAGCCAGACTGATGAATGGATTGGAACATGGACTACATCACCGCAGCTTGTCGAACCACGCAATATGCCTCCCGATCCGGGATTGAGTAACAATACACTCAGACAGGTGGTGCACGTTTCACTCGGTGGAGAAAGTTTGAGAGTGAAATTCTCGAATGAATTCAGCACAAACCCGGTAACAATGCATACAGTTCATATTGCTGTCTCGGCAGGCGGCGATTCAATTGAAACAAACACAGATCAGGAACTTAGATTCGATGGAAAGCCGGAGGTTATTATTAAGCCGGGAACTACTGTTACTTCGGACTCTTTCCATTTCGTATTGAAACCACAAACCAATGTAACAATCACTATTTACTTTGGTGATACATCACCTGATGTAACAGGACACCCGGGATCGCGAACTACATCATATATTGTTCAGGGAAATAATGTTACCACAATGAGTCTTCCGGGTGCAGCCAAAACAGATCACTGGTATATAATCAATGGTATCGATGTGGTTGCACCAAAATCGGCAGGTGCTGTTGTCGTGCTTGGAAATTCTATTACTGATGGACGCGGTTCAGGAACAAACAGACAAAATCGTTGGCCTGATGAATTGGTTCGTCGGTTTCAGGAAAACCCGGACACACGGCAGGTGACTGTTCTAAACGCAGGAATTGGCGGAAACTGTGTACTTCGCAATTGCCTGGGTCCATCTGCCTTGAGCCGCTTTAATCGCGATGTACTTGGACAAGCTAAAGTACATTGGCTAATCATTCTTGAAGGAATAAACGACATCGGCGGCTCAAGAGGAGTGGAAGGAGCAGCAAAAGTAGCAGATAATCTTATTTCAGCCTATAAACAAATGATAGATAGTGCTCACGCAAAAGATATCCGTGTTTATGGAGCGACACTTACTCCCTTCGGCGGTTCCTTTTACGATTCTCCTGATCACGAATCCGCAGCGAATAAAATTAACGAATGGATTCGAACCAGCGGTCAGTTTGATGCAGTAATTGATCTCAATACAGCATTAAGTGATCCTGAAAATCCAATGCACCTCCTTCCTGCTGCTGACTCAGGTGATCATCTTCACCCAAGTGAAACAGGACACCGGATGATGGCAGAGGCTGTTGACTTGAAATTGTTTAAATAAGGTTTACAAAATGTTTTATGATTTTAACAAATTGAATTTCATTAATTTATCGAAAACAAAAAAATGAAAACATATCGTTTCTTATCAGTCGTTTTTACAATTCTATTACTCAGTAACCTCTTTCCTCAAGGCAATATCCAAAACCAGGAAAGAGTTATCAATCTCGATTTCAACAAAGTAAAAGGCAATTTCAATACAATGTTTAAAGAATGTGTTGGCGCTGGTCGGGCTAATGAAGGACTGCGTGCAGATTGGCAGCAACAATTAGCCTTTGTAAAAAAAGAATGCGACTTTAAATATATCCGCATGCACGGATTGTTAACTGACGATATGGGTGTTTACAAAGAAGATCGTGATGGAAATCCCGAATATAATTTTCAATATGTAGATGTATTATACGATTATATTCTGAGCATCGGAATGAAGCCTTTTATAGAACTGAGCTTTATGCCGAATGCACTTGCCAGCGGCACTCAAACTATTTTTTGGTGGAAAGGTAATATTACCCCTCCAAAAGATTATAAAAAATGGGGAGACTTAATCCACAATCTTGTCCTTCATTTTACTGAACGGTACGGCATGGACGAAGTGAAAACATGGTATTTCGAAGTTTGGAATGAACCTAATTTGAATTTTTTCTGGTCAGGGACACAGGATAAATACTTCAAATTATATAAATACACTGTAGAAGCAATAAAAAGTGTGGATAATGAATATCGTGTAGGTGGACCAGCAACTGCCGGAGCAGCCTGGGTTCCTGATATGATTAACTTCTGTAGTAAAAATAGTCTTCCCCTGGATTTTATCGCCACACATTCCTACGGTGTTAAACAAGGTTATCTGGATGAAACAGGAACAAGAGGTACAATCTTAGATAAAAATGAATGGAGCGTAAGTGGAGATATAATAAATTCGCGTAAACAAATATTGAACTCTCCGATGCCTGATCTGGAGCTTCATTATACGGAATGGAGTTCTTCCTATACACCTTCCGATCCTATTCACGACAGCTATCATGAAGCAGCATATATTCTTGAAAAGATTAAACAAGTTGGAAACGCTCCAACCTCGATGTCATATTGGGTATTTACAGATATTTTTGAAGAAGCGGGACCGAGGTTTACACCTTTCCATGGTGGTTTCGGCTTATTAAATTACCAGGGAATCAAAAAACCTGCATTCTATTCGTATCAGTTTTTAAATAAACTTGGTAAATCAGAACTGATCAATACCGATAGTTCATCCTGGGCAT
>CAZUOC010000471.1:0-2601 GCA_964622335.1 uncultured Ignavibacteriaceae bacterium | reverse complement strand
AGCTGTCTTTATCCGGGTCCATGCCCTTGGATAAGATAATCACCTCTTTAGGGAATTTCAATTTTGGGTGAAACTGCGCGCCTTTCGTATCCTGCACGCAATGATTTGGCCATAAGCCGCCAAACTTTTTAAAATGTTTGGTAGACTTGGGATGCCAGTCCCGGGAGGCAAATACAGGAAGCTTCACTTTTGAAAATTTATTGATATACTTATTTAAGACAGGGACAATCTTATCGCCCTCGGATACTGCCAGTGCGCCTCCGGGGCAAAAATCACTCTGGACATCCACTACTAAAAGCGCCTTTTTTAATTTCATTCCCTTTCAGCCTCCCTTGCCAATAAATAAAGCAGGTCTGAGAGCCGGTTTAAGTAAATCATAATAGACCTGTTTTTCAACAACCCTTTTTTCTGCAACTGATAAGCCCTGCGTTCGGCCCTCCTTGCAACCGTCCTTGAAACATGCAAGACGCTTGAGACGCGGTTTTTACCCGGCAGGCAAAAGCAGAATTTCTTTAGCTTAAACTTTGCCTCCAGTTCTTCTATAACCTTTTCCAGGCACCTGATGTCTCTTCCCGTAATCCTTTTATCAATCCTCTTTAAACACTTAACAGCTGTGACAACCTCTTTATTCATACAGAATAAATCTTTCTGCACAGACTCAAGGCACTTCTTAAGAAATTTCTTCTTTATAAGGCTTTTAGCCAAACCGAGAAAAGAACACAACTCATCCAACTCCCCCACCAGTTCAATCCTGGGGCTGTCTTTGGCTACCCGGCCTCCTAAAAAAAGAGAGGTTTTGCCGCTATCTCCTCTTTTTGTAACTATACCCATATTTAGCTTCTCTTCGGTGAATATTTCAAAAATTCTCGCCGTCAAAAAATTCTTCCTTGTTCTCATATATATACTGCAGGACCTCTAATTCCTGTTTATCAAACCAAATACCCCCGCACCTGGAACACCTGTCTATCTCCACCGGATAGGAATAAACAAAGAATTGCCTCCTCATCTTAAACTTACTCCCGCATGCAGGGCAGGGCAGGACCCATGCATTTTTCATATCCACCTTCTTCAGGCCTGCCTTTAAATTCTTCTGTTCTTTTATGAGAACCTGGGCAAGGCGAATTGTACTTTCTGAAAATTGCTTATCCCGCCTAATCATAATTCGGCTGATTCTATTATTTTCAACAAATACGCCTTCGCAGTGCTGGCATTTGAGGATAGGCACGCCTTCGTAGCTAATCTCAGAAAGGTCTGTCCGGCAATGAGGGCATAAACCTTTAGAATCCTGAGCTTCATCCTTGCGAAACAAACTCATCACCTCTTTATCTTCATAGGCGTGCATAACCGCCTGCTCGCCTTCTCTGCTGACCCAGGCATCAGGCTTTAAGCCAGTCAACTTTGCCAAATCTTCCAGAAGGAAAGGCCCTTCCCACTTCTGATCCCTGAATACAGACCATTTCTTAGAAAGGCCTGAGTCGGTTTGCTTAAATTCTGCTTTTGCAACAGGAGAAACCCTGTGAAAATTCTTAAGATGCTCCTCTAGGGTCTTCTCGTCCATATGGGCCATATTAAGGAGTATTCTTATCCTCTCTGATATGGGAGGGTGCGTAGAGAAGACATCAGCCAAGGGCCCTTTTGTTTCATCCAAGGTGCTGGCGGTCGGGTTAATAATAAAAATAGACTGCATTTTATCGCCCAGGCTGCCTGCACCGCGCCAGCCTTTTGAAATCATAGCAAGCGCCTCTGCCATGCTTAAAGGGTCCCTTGTAAGCCTGACTGCTATAGCATCAGCGCGGTATTCTCTCTGCCTTGAGATAAAGTAGCGGATAAGCGAGCTGAAAAAATTCATTATCCCCATGACTATATAAATTAAAACTATAATTACCACGCCCCTGCCCCTTGACCTCCTTAACAACAGAGAAAGGCGCTCAAGGCTCGTCTCATAAATTTCAGACAAAGAACACGTCACGGTCGTAGCAAGGCAGTCGCCGCTTATGATATGCCCGGCTTCATGCCCTACGACCGCTTCTATTTGAGCGCGGTTAAGGCGCGAAAGCAGCCCTTCCGTAATACCGACAACAGCCCTCTTGTTGAAGTCTTCCAGGGCAAAGGCATTCATGCTGATAGTCGGTATAACCCTTGCCTCAATAGGCCTGCCTCCTATCGCAACGCTAACCTCATCTACAATATTCTTAAAATACTGATGATAGACATCTTTGGGTTCAGCAGGCACAGCCCCGACAGAAAGAGATATCTTTTCAATTAGATTGCTCGTTGAGCTCATCCAGTGGAATAGGGCGACGAAAAGGGCAATGCCAAATGCTATAAGCGCCTGGTCAAGAGAAGGGACAACAAAGCCTGTTTTGTCTGGGGAAGAGAGGAGGGTATTTATTAAAACAAAAAGCAGGAGATAGGCTGTCAAAAAATAAAACAGCAGGATAAAAACAAAAACAAAGCCTATGATGCGGCTCTTGCGCTCTTCTATCTCAATAAATGAAAAAGGCATTTAGAACTTGACCTTGGGAACCTCTCTTTGAGTCGCGTCTTCTATTTCAAAAAAGTCTCTCTTCGCAAAATTGCACATCCCTGCGACTATATTTG
>CAZUOC010000470.1:0-2611 GCA_964622335.1 uncultured Ignavibacteriaceae bacterium | reverse complement strand
TTATCAACGTTGTGTTCAAATCTACTTTTGTTCTTAACTGCTCCAGAATGTGAACAAGATTAGCGATATTTTCAAGCGCAATTGCTCTGTATTTTTTATTATTAAATATATCAAGACCATTATAGTGATAATTATAAAAAGCTTCTCTGAAAGATCGGAACTTATCATTCATTAAATCAGAAACTAAATTCCATCTGCTGTATGTTAAACCTGTAGCAGTCCATCCACCTGAGTTGCCACTTGAATTAGCAAGAGTAACAATTCCAAAAGCCTTTGAAAAATATTCTGTCCCACCAAGTTCTTCATAAGAATCATAATCAAAACCGATTATAATATTTGCATAATAATCGAGAAAACTCGTTAAAGGATCAAACGTAGATTGATTTGCATACATACTTTGCCCTCTTTCATATTTGAAAGACCAGGTATTATCATTTACCCTTAACATCGGTGAAAAAGTTATTGTATCATAAATGGCGCGCTGGCTAACAATTACTACCTGGGCAGAATAGTCAATATCAGTCGATGCAGTAGCAAAAAGAATATTTATTGTACAAGGAATTTTTGGACCTACCCAATCTTTACCCGTAAAGCGCGTCATATTCATGTAATCCTGAACAGCCTGCCCAAATCCCTCAAGCAATACTCTGTTATTAGTCTGCAAGCTTTCAAAATTAACATTAACAGTACATTCTAATTCCTGCGCAAAAGAAATTGAAGAAATAATTAAAAAATAAATTGTGATTAGTTTTTTCATCAGACTTACCTATTTGGCATTTTAATATTGATTTAATATATGAATTTGAATATAATGTAACAATAAATATAAAGTAACTGGAAAATAAATGGGCACTTGGGGGTTTTTACTTTTGTTTTTTATTATTGTTTCCTTTTGCTCCCCTGTTTTCTCACAACAGAATCCAGGAGCTAAGCAAATTTCTTTATCCAATTCGGATGTTGCATTATCCGACGATGTCTTTGCATTGTTTAATAATCCTGCCGGACTTGCTCAAATAAACTGGCGTGAGGTAGGAATTTATTATTCTCCGGCACCTTTCGGTTTTACTGAATTATCAAACGGTTTCTTAGCCTACAACGAACCATTTTCATTCGGTTCAATTTCAATCGGAGCAATGACTTACGGTTTTAATCTCTACAGAGAAACAAAATTCATCACTGGATTCTCTTATAACTATGATAATAAATTTTTCTTCGGCGTTGCTATAAACATTCATAATGTTTCTATAAAAAATTATGGGAGTGATCTCGCTTTTTACGGTAGTGCCGGAGGGCTTGCCTGGTTAACTGATGATTTAAGAATCGGATTTTCCATTCAAAATCTCAACCGTGCAACTTTTGGAAAAGAAGAAGACCAGATACCGATGATTTTTAATTCCGGTTTTAGTTATGACGTTTTATCAAATATCAGAATAAATACAGCGATTGAAAAGGACATAAGGTATCCCTTCTCATTTAAGTTTGTAATTGGATATGATATTATAAAATATCTTTCATTGAGAACAGGCTTTTCAACAGATCCTTCAGAATATTCGGCTGGAATTGGAATTAATTATTCAATCTTTAGCCTCGATTATGCAGTATTCAATCACAATGATTTGGGCTTAACACACCAGGCAGGAATAATAATAAGTTTTGGAAAAGAAGGAGAACGCTCAGAAAAACTAAGAGAGCATCTTCTGGGCAAATAAAATGGATATAAAATTATTCGTTTGGATTTTTATCTTAGTTATTTTAGCAAAAAACATCTTCCCTCAAACTGACACCAATTATACTACAACAGAAGAAATTCTAAATAACCTTTTGGAAGAATCACAGGATGAAAATATATCTTCTAGTCTTTATGATGTTTTAGAAAATTTATTTCAAAATCCAATTAATCTTAATACAGCTGGAAGTAGTGAATTGCAGAGAATTCCTTATGTCGATTTTTCAACGGCAGAACAAATAATAAATCATAGAAATAAATATGGAAGGTTCTTTTCCACAAATGAACTTTACTCAATAAAAGAAATTCCAACTGACATAACAAAGAAGATTATTCCTTTTGTTAAGGTTTCTAAACCAACACTTACAATAAAGAATGGAAATTTATTCGGTGGTTTATTTTCAAATTCAAAAGTTTATTTAAGAAGCAGAGTTAAAAATGAACTTCAAAACACAAAAGGATTTACTGAAAATAAATTTGCAGGTTCAAATTTGAATTTATACAACAGGCTTCAAATTAAATTAAATGATAATTATCAAATCGGAGTTTTAACCGATAAAGATGCAGGCGAAAAGGATTTTAATGAATTTACATCTGCACATTTTTTTGCAAAGGAGTTAAAATATCTTAAGAATCTTGTTATAGGAGACTATTATCTCGAGTTCGGTCAGGGACTTGCATTATGGAATGCTTACGGATTTTCAAAAGGTGCTGATGCTGTTTATCCTGTAAAGAAAAGTGAAAGAAAAATCGTTCCTTATACAAGTTCATCAGAGAATAATTTTTTAAGAGGCATTGCCGGAACAATTGATTTTAATCCTTTATCTGTTTCATTATTTTATTATAATATTAAATTCGATGACAATATAGATGTATCTACACAAG
>CAZUOC010000469.1:0-2614 GCA_964622335.1 uncultured Ignavibacteriaceae bacterium | reverse complement strand
ACGGAAGCTGAATATGATGCGATTGTGCTTGCGTATAATCTTCCCGGCGGAATTTATGAAAACACGACTTCCCTCAGTTGGCTGCTTGCCATGGAGGGGATGTCTCCTGAAGCCGCCGCCCAGACTATGTATATAGCGGCAAATAGGGCTGCCGGAGCGTACTCGGAGGCAGGGGATGCCGTTTTAATAATCCAAAGTCTGGACAGGGCCCTTGAGCGGCAAGGATATAATCCTTGTCCGGAGTGTGTGAAAGAAAACGCGACACAACAGCTAAAAAATGTAGATCCAGAACTGGCTGAATTGCTTGGTCCCGGAGAAGTAGTTGTTAAAAACCAAAACGGAAATGGAACCTATCTTAAATTTACGCCTGAAAATATAAGAGCAGCTGTAGACAGAGCGAAAGCAATAGGATTTCAACACAACGGTTCCAGCAGTTCGTGGATTGACAGAATTCTCGTCGGACCCAATCATGCGGGCGCCGATGAAAATCTCCGACAACGGGTTGCCATGAATTCCATGCAGCTAAACGTAAATTATGAAGATCGTACGGTTGAAATGGATTTCGATTACGGCAATCCTGCAGCATTTCCTGTAGGGACAATTCGGCATGTTGGGCAGGTAGTATCTCACATTTGGAATAACAGCGACAATAGTTATGGGTGCCCTAACAGGCCGTTACCTTATTGGACTCTGCAGGGGACCTATATTCAACCATAGTGATAAAAATGCTTCATTTTTACTGACAGACTTATGCCATGTTTGAATATTTGAAACACCGGATGCTTCGATTCATTATTATTGTCTTTGTCTCTCTATTATCGATTATCAGGCTTTCCGCAGGCGATATAGACTCATCCGACATTGTGATATCCTGCATCCATAAATTTAAAAATACCGGCGCTTGGGTAGTTTCGCCCGACGGCTCGAAAATGGTCATGGAAGAATGGAACAAGCGAGGGCATTTACGCCTGGTAGATATAAGCTCGGGAAAAAATCTTAATACCTATGAACTTAAACCTCGACCGTTGTTCGTTGAGTTCTTTAAGGACGGGCAGGCTTTGTTTTATGAATCGTTTGATTTGGAGCAAGCCGGGGTGTTGGACCTGCGCACGGGAAAACTCACTACCAGAAACCGGGACGATTCTATAAGTCCTTACTTCCGAGACAGCTCTAATTCTGTCCACGACAGGATATTATTGAAACGTCATAGTTTTAATAGACCTGCAATCACTGATGAATTAGTGCAAGTAGAATTTCCTAGCTTCAAGGAAATCATGAAGGTCCCGTATGCCATTGGACCGCGAGAACCCCCTCCATCGGAGGATGACCCTGCATATCCGGCATCTCAATTTGATTATGAAATATCGGACGACCGAAATATCATAGCGTATTCCTACGATCATGTGCTGGTGTGCCGGCGGACAAAGGATCTCAAGGTTCTATGGACCCGGAAGTTCAGGCCGCCCTTGAGGGCATGGGCGATTGCCATCGCCCCGAACGGGAAATATGTTGCGGCAGATATATCCGATACTCCTCTTATTGTTGAAAAAAAGGGTTACGTCTCGATCTTTGAAACGGAAACAGGAACCGAATTGGCGAGGGTATCGGTAAAACATATGGACCTTTGGTTTGCCGTCTCCCCCAATGGAAATCTTCTTGCCACATCTGAAATCAAGTGGATCTCTAGTAAAGGAAAGGCGCAGTGTATTGTGCACCTTTATGATGTGCAATCCGGAAGGGAATTAGCTTCTGTTTTACATGATGAGTTTAAATCCAGGAGAAATTCTGACTTTACAATTGATTTCACACCCGATGGCCGTTACTTAATTACGTCCGGCATAAATACAAAAATATGGAAGCTCAGCGGAACGGCGGTTGACATTAAAATCAAATTCAAAGAATTTATTACCGATCGGGAAGAGGATTGATTTTAGGATTAGGTTCGGACCACAGCTATTGTTGTAATCAAAAGACATAACCCAACTTCAGCATCTTTTTTAAGCCTTTAGCGGAATATTGTGGGCCTTTATTTGAATCCAAGGTAATCCGGTGTTAGTTGAGGTTGTATATTACCAGGCTCCCATAAGATATAGGGTACGCGTCACAGGGTTGGGGTCGAGGGTTGGGGTCGTACCACAGCTATTCATGTGAATAAAAGACATAAACCGGTTAAGATGCTCATTTTAGCGTTGGGGTCGGACCAGCCCTATTGTTGTGATCAAAAGACATAACCCGGTTTTGGCATCTGTTTTCGGCTCTTAGAGCGATATTTGGGGGCCTTTTTTTGAATCTAAGCAAATCCGGTATTTGTGATAGTTCTTTCTCATGCATCGCCACTATTTTATCCTATAGGCGCTGAAACAAAGAAGGGGGTCGCGGTAAGGTTGAGGTTCGATTTGTAATAGTCTTGTTTTTTCACGAGAAAGGGAGTCACTCGTGGCATTGAGGTTTGTCCTGAAGCGGTATATTCTTAGATGCGGAATAAGGGGGTAAAAAATGCCTCTAAGGGCTTTTTTCTACTCCTTTATTTGATGTAAGTTCTTTTTTTGCAACAATTTATTGTGGTCCGACCCAATGCTGTTAACTTAACTGTAAGCTTAATTCTTTAAGTAAT
>CAZUOC010000468.1:0-2615 GCA_964622335.1 uncultured Ignavibacteriaceae bacterium | reverse complement strand
ATAATATTATTATTTGTATTAATATAAAAAAATATGTATAGTAATATTTATATAACGTGATATTTATTATATCTGACATGATTTATTTTTAGTATGATACAAAAGAGACTTGACATACTATCGATAGTTTATATACACTCTTAAGCGATTAGTAGTATACTAATATTAGTAGTGATAACTACTAAGGGTGCTAGGGGGTAAGCAATGTTGCAAGGGGGAAGGCAAGTTATCGAATTCCAGATTGAAGTTAATATTGAACCTGACGAAGATGGTTTCCATGCTTATTGTCCTGCTTTAAAAGGCTTACACACTTGTGGTGATACTGAACAAGAAGCAATAAATAATGTCAGGGATGCAGCGATTGCCTATATCGAATCATGTATAAAACACGGTGACTCAATTCCTATTGGTGTTCAGTTCCACAGTGAACACAAACAGACTCATCGTTCAGGTATTAAATCTGTAAATCGGAGAGTAGAAGATTTACAGGTTGCTTGTGCTATTTCTTAATAAGTTTCAGCCGAATCATATCTTTTTCTGTCCAACCAATATCATCTAGTAACGATTTTAACAAACCTTTTCCGTATCCTTTATTACCTGTATGATAGTGGATAGATACTTTTCTACCATCTTCATGTCTATATATACGTTCAGTTCTAACTTCAGAATCAAGTAAGAAACCGTCTCTTAACAAAGCAGCTATTATATTGTCTGCTGTCTTATTTTTAAGTTGGTTCCAAGCATTTCTCGAATAATTCAATTAGTTATTCCTTCAATGAATTATACTTCATAAACAAATAATAATGTCAAGGCATTAGAGTACTTTAATTATTGGTGCTTGACGTTAAATGCTTAACTTATTTCATTTTCCTATCCTCTATTCTAACTGACTAACTTGTAACAATCGCCTAAACATTTGTCAGCATCTAAATCATTAAAAATTCGAAAATTTGGTACATTATAATTACATAGTATATGTAATTATTGCTTGCTAATTATACGCCTACAAGCAAGCATAGTCAATAGATAGGTACCTAAGATTTATATGTTTATGGTAGCAAGCATTGACAAGTAAATAAGTGTGTGGTACGCTTCTTATTAAAGGTGATATATATGGATGATGTTAAGGAATCAAAGGCATCAAAGGGTGGCAAAGCGAGGGCTAAGGTTCTAGGGAAAGAAAAGCGTAAGCAGATAGCCAAAAAGGCAGCAGAAGTACGATGGAGTGGGGAAAAGGAACTGATTAATAGTCAACCTATTAACATCCATCCGTATACTGAGGTAGGTACGCTTAAGATAGGTGATATTGAACTTCCATGCGCGGTACTAGAAAACCGTACTGCAGTAATCTCATATCCTAGTGTTACAAAGACATTAGGTAGGGTTATGGGCGGTAAACAAAGGAAACTGGCAAAAGCATCAAAGCATATACGTTTACCCGATTTTTTATACGGTACTTCACTTGAACCATTTATTCCTGAAAGTCTACGTATAGCTTTAAATAATCCAATACACTATCGCGTAAAAAGAGGAATAAGAAAGGGTGTAAATGCAACCCTCATACCTGAAATCTGTGAAGTGTGGTTAAATGCACGCGACGCGGGAGCATTGCAGCCCTCACAAGAAAAAATTGCCAGAAACGCCGACATATTAATGCGTGGTTTTGCTCGTGTTGGTATTACCGCTTTAGTATATGAAGCTACTGGATACGAATTAATAAAAGATCGTGATGAACTCGAAAGAATACTCGAAGCTTATATTTCAAAAGAACTACTAACATGGACAAAACGATTTCCTGATGATTATTATGAAAATCTATTCAGATTGCGTGGTTGGCAATATAGACCAGTATCGGTTAAACGTCCAAAATATGTTGGGAAACTTACTAATGAACTTATCTATGAACAACTACCCGAAGGCGTGCTTGAGGAACTAAGGAGTAAGAATCCTATTACTCAAAAGGGACATAGAAAATACCATCATCATCGGTTCCTTACCGAGGATATTGGAAACCCCCATCTTGAAAAGCAAGTAGCATCAGTTGTAACACTAATGAAAGCATCGAATAATTGGTCGACATTCCAGAGGCTTTTTAATAGAGTATTTGGTATACAAAAAGAAATGATTTTTCCTGATTTAGAAGATAACAACTGATAGAGTTATTGCTTTAAACACCTAGCACGAGCTTCCTTCCTAGCAATCTCACTCCGTTGCTAGGGTGTTAACTTCTCCGTCCTAACCTTAGCACCTTTCAAACCGCCCTTACGATCTAGAGGAGCATAGTTTGGCTTTTCTTTTTTTTGCTATACCTTAATGTTATTATTCCTCAAGCATTTCAAATTGAGCGTAATAGAAAAGCAGTATAACGTCTCTGTCCTTGGATGTGAGAGTATTGACAGCATCCAGCACAATTCGATGTAGCTCACGCTCTTCAGCTACCTTTTCGGGAGTGGCAGGTACGCTGAAAAGAGGAATAGTGTAAAACGGCAGACCGTCTATTATCGCCTCCAGCGAGAAAAAGGCTATTTCTCTATCTCGAAGATGACTCCGGCATAAATTCAACACAATGCCGCAGAGCCAGCTCTTAAATCGTGCCGGTTCTCGCAGCCGGTCAA
>CAZUOC010000467.1:0-2616 GCA_964622335.1 uncultured Ignavibacteriaceae bacterium | reverse complement strand
CTCTCAACGGTAAAACGTAAATGCTTACAAGCTTTGAAAAGCTCTCACTAGTGTGTTCTAAAAGAAGTTTGCTTAGTTTCTTTTCCAGTACGTCGTCGGATATTTTATTTTTTAGATAAAGGAACGTAAAGTCGCTGCCCCAGCTGGTCCACAGCTGATTTATGTTAAAAATTTCTATTGCCTTAGTATAAGGTGCTATAAAATCGCATCGGAGATAAGTATTAGCCGGAACATTTTTTATTATTCCTGTTACCGTAAAATTATATTTGTTATTATATTTTCTCAATTAACGAGGGGAGAAAAATGACTTCAAGAAAACTTATTGACGAATTCTTATCGGAAAAGAATATTGCCATTGTTGGTGTTTCAAGATCCGGAAAGAAATTTGGCTACACTCTTTTCAAAGATTTAAAAACCAAAGGTTATAACGTTTTCCCGGTTAACCCGAATACAGCTTTTATTGATGACGAAAAATGTTATCCGAGTCTTTTAACATTGAGAGGAAAAGTTGAAGCAGCAGTTCTTGTTGTTCCTCCTTTTGCAACTAAAGAAGTTGTAAAGGATGCATACTCTGCTGGAATTAAAAAAATCTGGATGCAATTAGGATCCGAATCTGAAGAAGCTGTCATTTTCTGTGAGGGAATGGGAATTGATGTTATAAAAAATGAATGTGTTTTAATGTTTGCAGAACCCGCAGCATTTTTCCATAGAGCACATAGATGGGTAAATGGTTTGGTTGGAAGGTTGCCTGCCTGATTAAATTGGATATCCAGATAATTTATTAAGAATAATTACTTGATGAGTCTGACTATCTTATTTTTTCCCCATTAAGTTGCCAGTAAATCTTTGAAAAAACAATTATTTCAATTTCAAAAAATGGCAGAGGCAAGGCATTTCTAATTTTATTGATTAAAGATACAAGTTCAATCTTACAATATTGTTGTTTTAGCTCTTCCGATTAAAATACCGCGCTGATTCCGATTGAGGGTAGAATTCCGATTGATTCGTTGAACTCAGGTTTTTGAGTTCTCACGTCCCATCTTACACTAGTGATATTTTTGCGATTATAAATATTTTGAATATCTATATAAGTTATAAGGCTCCAGCCACTGAAAAACCAGAATTTATCTAAACGAATATCAAGACCGTGATTTGTAGAGAACCGAAGGGAATTATAATCATTTATATTTTGTGTCCCATCAGGGTTATAAGGAGTGTAAGGTTTTCCTGTTGAATAACGGAATTTGAAACTTCCTTCCCATTCACTACTAAATTTATAACCACCACTTAAACTAATTATCCAGGTTTGGTCGTAGGTGCCGGTTCTTTCAATTTTATCTAATGCTGCATAATCAGCAACACTGTAAGTTAAACTGGCAATTCCATAATAAGGTGAGCCGGATAATTTTTTCTGAAATGAAAATTCTACACCTTTTGCTTTACCGGTTCCTTCAGGAAGCAAAGGTTCAAGCCCAAATGATTCATAATTTTCATCTCCAAAACCAGCACCGGTATTTGCCATTGTAAGATATGGTCTTATTGAACTTACAGGATAATCTGAATATTTTTTATAAAATCCCTCAATCTTAAATAAAGCATCATCGGTTATATAACTATCGAATCCGAGAATGAACTGGTTGACACGCATATTTCTTAATCGAGTATTTACAGTATTGCCAGCAAGCCACAGGTAAGAAGGAGACTGATAGTAAACTCCAGTGCTGAAATTTATACGGTTAATATCTGTTAATAAATATGATACTGAAAAGCGGGGACTGAAGTAGAATTTCCTTTCCAGAGCATTAAAATAATCGCTTCTTACACCGAAATTTGTAATAAATTTATCAAACAAAACTGAATTAAGATTTAAGTAAAATGCACCTTTATAATAAGTAGTATTTGTATCCAATTGTGTCGTGGGCAGAGAATCATTAAAAGTTGTCTTATATGTTGGAAGAAGAATGTCTGCCTGAAAATCAATCATTTTTACATCTCCACCGATTGTTAAATCACTTGTACCGGAAAGCTTATATGTTAACTCAGCATTTAATGTGTTTTCAATTTCCTTAGAATTATTTGAGTAAACAGGAATTAAAAGTGAATCACGCCGTTGAGTATCATAATCAACATAATTTCTGCTGAGAGATAAATTGATAAACCCATTATCAATCAAATGTCTGAATTTTACACCGGCTAGATATTGTAATTGTGCACTACCGATAATATTCGAATTATCGTAACGTTGATCCTGAGTATCATTAAAATAGTTTATATTATCTATGGCGGAAATAAATAAAACCGATATCGAATTGTTTTTATCTATTTCAAAGTCTGTCTTTCCCATAAAATCCCAGTACTCGGGAACGAATGAAAAATCGGCAGCTTTAAAGATAAAATCGAGATAGCTTCTTCTTGCAGAAAAAATGAATTGGGAGTTGTTTGATATCGGACCTTCTAGATTTAATCCGAATTGTGAAGCAGATATTGTTGCTTTTCCTCCAATACGATCCTGTCTTCCCCTTCGGAGATCAATTGAAAGGGTGGAAGAAAGTTTATCGCCGTTTATTACTGAGAAACCGCCGGTAGAAAATGTAGTGCCGCTAACGAAATCGAGAT
>CAZUOC010000466.1:0-2628 GCA_964622335.1 uncultured Ignavibacteriaceae bacterium | reverse complement strand
GAATAATATGATATCCCAAACATTCAAAGAACCATCCGACCAAACTCAATAAAATCATATAAAACAAAGGACGTGGTTGAAGCAATTGAAAAGAACTTTCGTAAGCATTATGAACCTTAACAATATGTTTTTTTATAAAGCCAATTTTTTCAATTAGTCCTATTATTGGCAAAGCTAATTTTTTATTCCCTACAATGATTAAAACAATAACAAAGAAAATTCCTACACCTAACGTAATTTCGCCACCGTATCCATAAATATAAGCACCTGTTAATCCAATAAGAATTAAAGAAACAAAATCAGTAATCCTCTCTGCAAAGATCACGGGTGCAGTTTTACTGACCTCTGTTCCATTAATCTCTTTAATAAGATATGATTTTAATAACTCGCCCATTTTACCAGGTGTTACACTCATTATTAAACCAGACATAAATATTGAAAGCGAATCAATTTTCTTTACGTTTACTTTAAGAATTGAAAGATAATAGTCCCATTTAAGAAAACGTGTGAAATAATTTAATAAGGATAAAACAAGCAGGAGAGGAAGTAGAAACCAGTTAAATTTTTCGAATACCCTGGCAACCTGGTCAAAGTCTGCATAGATTGTAAAGCCCAAATAAAGTAAACCACCAAATGCCAGGGAGATAAGAATTTTTTTTCTTAGTTTTTTTAACACTTATATAACTTTCAAAAGAGATTTATAAACTTTTGTGAGTGGTAAGCCAACTACATTATAGTAACAGCCGTTTATCTTTTCTACAAATACAGCACCAAAATCATCCTGAATTCCATACGCTCCTGCTTTATCCATTGGACTTCCTGTTGCTATGTAATCGATAATTTCTTTTTTATTTAGCTCTCTAAATTTAACGAATGTTTTCTCATATTCGGCAATCATTTTTCTGTTAACCGAATTAAAAATTGAAAAACCTGTGTAAACTTTATGAGTTCTTCCGCTTAGTTTTTTTAAGATTTTTTCCGCATCCTTTTTGTCCTTTGGTTTTCCGATTATCCGGTCATCAAGGACAACAATCGTATCAGCCGTAATAATTATACCTTTTTTAACAACCTTTTTTGCCTTTCCCATTTTTTCAATAGATAATCTTTTAACTGCTTTTATCGGTGACTCATCCTTTTTTATTCTTTCCTCAATATCAACACTGAAAGTTTTAAAAGGAATATTCAACTGCTGCAGTAATCTTTTTCTTCTTAGCGAAGAAGAAGCCAAATAAATTTGAATTTCGGAATCAATCATTCAGATAAGAAATTTTTGTCCCCGGGAAATAGTGAAATAGAATTTTTTTAAAGCTATATCCCAACTTTGATTGATTAATAGCCCCCCATTGACAAAAACCAACACCGTGCCCATATCCTTTTCCTGTAATAATAATATTTTTGTTCTCATCAATATTTATATCAAACCAATTACTTCTAAGGATGCTTTTGTTGTTAGCCGTTCTGATAATGTTTCTAATGTTGTTTCCAAAAATAGAATTACTTTTGCATACGTCTGTGAAAGATAATAAATCAATTCTTAACTCATTAACTCTTCCTGATTCAAATCGACTGATAATTTTAATTGTATCTATCCTGTAATATTCGGAATCAATTAAGCCTGCATTTCTAAGTCTGTTTATAAATAAATTTTCAGGATAAGTTTCCGTCCAACTAAAAGATGGCGAGATCGAACAATAAGGAGGATATCCATCTTTAACACCTTGTAAATAAGAAATTGGATTGACCCTAAAAACATTTTGTACTTTCTCAGTTTTGCCACCACAGGTTGAATGATAAAAAACCGTAGCAATTTTTCCATCATAAGTAAGAATAAGTCCTTTGGTTTCATCAACAGCTTTGTCCGAGATTTCTTTTTCAGCGTCAACGCCCCCGTAAACCTGGTCTCTTGTATCCATAAATACATCAAAAGCTCCATTATTTCTGCTCATCTTATTCAATGAATATGTCCTTGCACAAATCGCAAATGCTTTAAGAGCTTGAAAATATTCTTCACCTTTTCCAAGCGGCATTTCTCCAGGAATTACACCTTTTAAGTATGATTCAAGATCAACAGTATTTACAACAGCAACTGAATCGAAACTATTAATAATTTTTAAACTTCCCCTGAATCTCATTCCATTATAAGTTAAAAATTGTGTCGTGTCTTTTGGGGAAAGCTGAAAGTTATCTGCTTCTAAAAATTTATCTCTTATATTTAGATGAATAAGACCATTAGCCGCTGAAAAAAAAAGTCTATTTCCGGGATTAACTTGAATCGCTTTTTTCCCTTCTATGTAAATGTAGGATGGTACTTCGATTAATATTTCTTTTCTATTAATATTTTCATCAACAAGAAGTCTTATTTCGTTTGAAACTGACTTGACTTCCGGTTCCTTATTTTTTATTGATGAGATCCGGGAGCCCGAACATCCCATATAAAATATTATAACAGATATAAATACCAGAAGGCTTTTTTTATACATTGACTAAATTATTATTTGAATGAATTGAAGTAGAGAAAAGATGCATCAGGCTTTTAATTACCTGAACATTGCTTTAATACTGCCCCAGGTTCTTTTCAAACCTGATATTTTTGGTGTAACTGATATTGTGGCTGAATGTGAAACTGTT
>CAZUOC010000465.1:0-2639 GCA_964622335.1 uncultured Ignavibacteriaceae bacterium | reverse complement strand
TATTCCATCAGTGAAGTAAGCAAAATTACGGAGATGGAACAGTATGTTTTAAGATACTGGGAAACTGAGTTTGAGCAGCTAAAGCCTCAGAAAAACAGGGCAGGGAACAGGATTTATACAAATAAAGATATCCAGGTTATCCTGCAGATTAAAAGCCTGCTCAGGGATAAAAAGTATACCATTGAAGGAGCTAAAAAGATTTTAGAAGAATATTCTCCCGATAGAAATTCTGCTTCAGAAACTGAGCAGCCGACATTATTCGACATAAATACTTCATCGAACTCCACAGGCAAAAAGGAAAAGCCTTCTCTTAAGAAAGACCTTGAAGAAATAAAAGACGTTTTAAAATTTATCTCGTCTAAATTATAAAATTCGGAACGTGGCGCAGCCCGGTAGCGTACCTGAATGGGGTTCAGGTGGTCGTGGGTTCAAATCCCACCGTTCCGACAAAGAGTGTTGTTCAAGGGGGATAGAAATTGAATGTTGATTATTGAAAGTTAGTTATTGATAATTCTCAACTTCCAATATTCAATGTTTAATAATAAAGCTATTTTTTTGAGTCAAAACTTTCGGGCTAAAACAGAAATGGGAAAAAAAGGTGGATAACTCTTATGCAATTCGATAACCTAAACCTTCACACTTCTGATTTTCGTAAAGAAATTGAAAGGTTTCTTTTACTTACTGCACGACATCATTGGGAGAAAACAATAAAAAAGCTCGAAAGGACTTCAATTTTTTATAAACAATACCATTTTATACGTAGCCCTCTTCTTTTCCCAATCATAAATTATTTTGAACTAGATAAGAAAGGCCAATCAATTAACAAACAAAAAACTTCAGAAATTTTATATCTTGCTGAACAGTCATTCATTATTAATAAAATAATTCGCAATGTAAACGAGAAGGCAAAGAAAAGCATCGTTAGTAGACTTAAAAGCGATGATAATAGATCCATACTTTTTGAGTTAAGTATGGCCGCACATTTCCTCAGAAACGCTTTCGATGTTACTTTCGTTGAATATGAAAGACAGGAAGATATTGGTAAAACTTTTGATTTTCTTGTTAAAAAGAAAAAAATAGAAGCTGAAGTTGAATGTAAATCTAAATCATATGATTCAGGTCGTAAGATTAGAAGAGATAGTTTTTTTTATTAAGTGATACAATCTGTAGAAAACTGAAAGCTAAAGAAACTAGCTGTTTAATTGACATTAAAACTTCTAATACTTTATCTTCTAATCAATCAATATTAAATAATATTGCCAATGATGTTATTACTTTAATTAATTCTAATGATAATTCCTTTATTCAAACTGAAGAATACTCAATTAAATTAATTCCTTTGAAAATAACTCAACCTATTCTAGACTCTGAAGAATTAGAAAAAATAATTACTCCATATAAAACTAGTAATTGTCATTTTTCCTCTTTAAGTGCAGCTAATCGGCTTTGGAATATTATTATCAAAATAAAATCCGAGAACAATGATTCTGTATTTGCACCAATCTTTGAAGAATTAAAGGGAGCAAAATCTCAATTTTCACAAAACAGACCTGGACTTTTAGCGATAAGAGTCGAAGGCGTACATCCTGATGAATGGTCATCATTAGCAACTGGAAGTAGCTTAGCAAAAATGACAAGTTATTTCTTTGAAAAAGAAAACTGTCCATTTATTCATAGCATCACATATTCTTCTGATATTAGTTATATGGATTATGGAAAATTTATAGATAGCAACACAAAAATTTTATTATTCAAAAATCATCTATGCTCATTTTATCCTAATGACGACATATTTAGTTTGAAAAAAAGTAAGTGAAAGTTAATTCGAAAATAATACACCTCCTTTTTCTATTTACTTTATCAACAAGTTTTGCTCAATCTGTAAATGTTGGGGTAAGGATAGAGTCACTCGCTTATCTTTATAAGGATGTAATTCGTAATACTAGCAGGGAATATTTATTACCGCTTCCTTTAAGTGCTTATATAAAAGCAGGTATTTCTTACGATAAATATGAACTCGAAATGAAGTTAGGTGGACAATTAGGAGAAGTGTTTGTTGGTCCCGAATATGCGATAGAAATAAAATATAATTTAATTGGGAAGATATTTCCGTTGTTAGTATATCTTAATCATAATAATGTAGGAGATGGGGGAAACAGCGGAGGTCCTTATCATAATACAATTGAATTTCTTGGTGGAGGAGTAGAAGCTAAACTGACTAAATTCTTCGGTGTGGATTTGATATTTTATTTCCCTGTAGGCAAAAATGATCTTGAGTATGCAAATTATGTCGGCGGATTTACTTATAAAAGAGTAACATCTACCAAGATCACTTCGATGGTTAAGTTAGGGTTTATATTTAATTTTAGTCTTTTATAATTTGGGCTAAAGCTGAGCGTTGGATTTCCATATTTCTCCGACATTGGCAGAGCCATTCCTTAGGGAAAATTCTAAAACTATTTGGAAATTGAAAATCTTCTACGAGGTCAGAAAAAATTTTAGAACATCGTAGATGTTCAATTTTTATAAATAAAACCGTGAGGAAGACTAAAATCAGATCCTTGCAGAGGATCAACTATAAGACTTGCTTGATATTTCCAATAAGTAAAAAGTTAATTTATTTTCATTCACAATTTTTA
>CAZUOC010000464.1:0-2639 GCA_964622335.1 uncultured Ignavibacteriaceae bacterium | reverse complement strand
TCAACATTTATTTTGGATTTATTCTCACCCTGCCGTTTATATTATGGCTGTTCCATCAATGGGCGTTATTTCCGAGATTATTCCTACCTTTTCAATAAGAACGATTTTTGGTTATAAATTTATTGCCTTTTCGAGTATCGCAATAGCTGTATTCGGATCACTGGTATGGGCACATCACATGTTTGCCGTCGGAATGGCAGATACTGCTGAATTTGTTTTTTCTTTGCTTACCTTTTTAGTAGCTATTCCGAGTGCTATAAAAGTTTTTAACTGGACTGCAACTTTGTATAAAGGTTCCATTCAACTTGATCCGCCAATGCTTTATGCTCTTGCTTTTATTTTTCTATTTTCTGTTGGTGGACTTACTGGCGTAATACAGGGAGTGTTGTCGGTTGATATTCATCTTACCGATACTTATTTCATTGTAGGTCATATTCATTATGTAGTGTTTGGTACGGCGGGTTTTGGAATATTTGCTTCTTTGCATTACTGGCTTCCAAAGATGATAGGGAGGATGTACAATTTAGCTAAAGCCAAAGTTGCGTTCTGGATTTTATTTTTCGGATTTAACATGTTGTATTTCCCGTTTTTTATTATGGGATGGCTGGGAATGCCAAGAAGATCTTATGATTATCTACCGGAATATCAAATATATCACGTTATTTCAACTATCGGTTCGTGGATAATGATTGCAGGAATCCTGTATATGTTTTACAACTTACTTCAATCAGTTTTCAAAGGTGAAAGAGTTACAGCCAGAAATCTGTGGGGAGGCGAAACTTTAGAATGGACCGTTCCAACTCCACCGCCTCTAGAAAATTTTGACGAAACTCTGACTGAAATAAACGGACCTTATGAGTATAAACAGAATGATATTGAATTAGAGGAGGTAAAGTGAGTAACCAAGAACAAACTGCATCGGCTCATGTTCACCGGGATGATGAAGGTTCCCGAATGGGAATGTGGTTGTTCCTTTTTACAGAACTAATACTTTTCGGAGGTTTGTTCTTTGTTTATTCTGTTTACAGGTATTTGCACCAGCAGGATTTTCATGTAGCAGCCAAATCCATGAACGTGTTTATTGGAACTGCAAATACTCTTATCCTTCTTACAAGCAGTTTGACGATTGCACTTTCAATTGTTGCAATGCAAAACAGAAAAAAAATTCTTTCCCTTTCACTGCAAGGTATTACAGTTATTTTTGGTTTACTTTTTCTCGTTAATAAATATTTTGAGTGGGGTACTGAAATTGGACATGGCAATTATCCCGGTTCACCGGAACTTTTAAGCCAGAGTTCGGGACATATTTTATTTTTCGGACTCTATTATGTAATGACCGGTTTACATGGCTTGCACGTTATAATAGGTATGGTGCTAATAATGTTTATGATGCGCTTTACTATGAAAGATATAATTACACCTGACAGTTACGTTAAGCTTGAAGCCGCAGGATTATACTGGCACCTTGTTGATATAATCTGGATTTTCTTATTCCCGTTATTCTATCTTATTACATGAGGTAATTTTTATGGATCATGAAGAACAGGTTGAATATACAAGTCACAGTTACAGCAAATATTTTTTGATCTGGCTGGGACTTTTAACTCTTACTGCGATTACAGTTACGGTAGCAGGAATTAATCTCGGCGATGTTACTATAGCTGCTGTTTTAATAATAGCATCAATAAAATCATACCTTGTTCTTACTGTGTTTATGCATTTAAAAACGGAATCAAAAGCATTTAAGGTCTTTGTGATAGCTGCATTGTTCTTTATAATTATATCAATTGTGCTGCTCTTTTCTGATTACGGTAGTACTACAATTTAAGGTCTAAACTAAATGATTGCTCAAGCATCGAATTTTGTAACCGAAACTGACACAACATTTTTTATTGTAGTTTCAATTTGTGTTTTCTTCTTATTATTGATCACAGTCTTAATGATTGTGTTTGTAATAAAGTATAACAGGAAAAGAAATAAAAAAGCAGTAAATTATCATGGCAGCACCGCACTTGAAATTACGTGGACTGTAATACCTACACTAATTGTTTTGGTGATGTTCTGGTTAGGATGGGTGGGGTATAAGGATTTATCAACTCCTCCAAAAGGTTCTATGATAGTTGATGTAACTGCTCAAATGTGGAAATGGAATTTTAAATATGCTAACGGGGTAAAGGCAGATTCTTTGTATGTTCCTTTAAATAAAAATGTTGAAGTAAGACTTCATTCTCTCGATGTGGACCATTCGTTTTATGTACCTGCTTTCAGAATGAAAAAAGATTGTATCCCCACAAGAACTAATATAGCCTGGTTCAGAGCAGAAAAATTAGGAATATACCATGTGTTTTGTGCTGAATATTGTGGACTTAATCATTCTCAGATGTATTCCAAAGTTATAGTTTTACCTGAGGATGATTTTAACAAATGGCTTGCTGCAAGAGCAAAACAAGAGAAATTGGCAGTCAGTAATGACTCAACGAAAACTACTGCCGGAAGTGATTCTACAAAAACATCAATGTAATTTTTATAAATGGTAAATGAAGGAATAAATAGTGCGGTCGTTGAATTGAACTTAAGACAAAAAATCAATCTTGTAATGGAGTTAACCAAGATCAGGATAACTTTATTCGTTACGGTTA
>CAZUOC010000463.1:0-2650 GCA_964622335.1 uncultured Ignavibacteriaceae bacterium | reverse complement strand
ATGACTGGTAATAGTTCTTCCACTTCGGGCCCGGAAATAGAAGGATACGTGATTCATACCCACAGGATAAGCCCGGCTGGGAGGGAAAATTAATCCTGTTTAGATACTGAAAATCCCAGCATTGATTAAGATATATTTTTCCATCGGGAGCCATTTGAATGGAATAGCCGGCGCTGTCCCCGATCAAAACCCGGTTCTGGATGAATGACAATGAATCTTCATTGTTCATATCATATTGAAAGAGATAATCATTTTTTTGAGCAGAATCACCAACCTGTATCTGTGAATTCGTTATATAAAGGTATCTGGAATCTATCGAAAATTCAAATCCCCCCATCACCACACTATCATTTGTTTGAAGGATAAATTTCGGGGTCACCTCTCCCGTGGAGGAGTTAAACCGGCAGACTTCAATCAGGGAATCACGGCTTATGAGAAACCGGCCGTCATGAGAAATCCTGATATGGTCGTCCTTGATACCGGCAATCCCATCAAATCCCCAATATGGACGGTGTATGCTGCTTGGGCTGACCACCGGATTCATATCAATCCCTTCAGAGGTGACCAGGTAGGCAAGGTAATCGGCTCCATTCAGGCCATGACGTTTGGTGACCACCCAGGCGTCCCTGTTGTTATGATGGCGGATGGAGGTTATCTGGTCGACGGCGCTGTCACCCATCAGCACGGGAATATTCTTCATGCCCGGTTCGATATCTCCAAGACCACCATCCAACTGCATGTCCAGAACGGAATAATAAAGACCAACAAATGGACATGAATCACCACAATAGTAACCTACCGTAAAAATGTAATATTTATTTCTATCGTTTATAAATGGAACAACCGTGATTAATTGACCAATGAACCCAATACTCATGTCCCCCCCTAACAAGCTGTCTCCATTGGGCATCAATGTCATGTTACGGTTAAATACTTTAATCCCTCCCGAAAAAAACAGAAGATTTCCATTTGAATCAGATACCGATACCTCCAATATCCAACCATGGGAATTAACAGGGTTATCAGTTAATAAAACCGGCGATCCGGAATTAAAGGTAATGGCTGTATAAGCGCCGAAATACCAGTTGTTGAATTCTCCCTGGGAAAAAAGAAAGCAATGAAACAGTGAAAAAATGCCAATGAGCAATATTCTGGAGAAGGATGGCATTATTGTACTCAATTGGTTTGCAAGGTAAGCAATTTCAACTAGTAATCAAAAGTCTTAGCTTAGGATCATCATACCGAATTAATTTCCACTCCAAGTTTAATGAATGAAATTCCAAAGGTTTCTTAGAAGAGACTTAGAGAAGCCTTAGAGGAGGTTTAACCTACAAGTATCCCAGATGATCCAGCAGGATCTTCAGTCCGATCAGGATCAACACGAGGCCTCCGATGCGTTCGGCCCAGGCCGCCGGGATGAAGGTGGTTTTTTCGGGCAGTTTGGCTCCCGCGATGGTCACAAGGAAGGTGATCACGACAATGATGATCACGGCTTCCAGGATGTTCACGCCGATCATTCCGAACCCAACTCCGGTGACGAGGGCATCGATACTGGTGGCGATGGAGAGGCTGATCAGCACGGGGACGGTCAGGGTAATGCTCTTCTTTTCTTCTTTGTTGCCAAAGGATTCCAGTATCATCTTCCCGCCGATAAAGGCCAGAAGGGCAAAGGCGATCCAATGGTCCACCGAGGCGATCATCTCCCGGAGAGATCCACCCACCACCCAGCCGATCACAGGCATCACGCCCTGGAACAGCCCAAAGAAGAGAGCCATCTTCAGGACGTTGCGCCAAGGCAGCCGCTGGCCAAAACTGATTCCCACAGCTACGGCGAAACAATCCATGGAAAGCCCGAGGGCGATCAGTATCAGTTCAAAGAGAGTCAATTTCTGAGATTGTATGTTTTAAGCTCACTGGCATCCGGCATCCGGCATCAGACATAGATCATCTGAATAATTGCCTCCAACTGTGTGGTATCCACCTCATCAAATGCGTTCAACTCCGTGCTGTCGACATCCAGCACACCAAGGATTTCACCATCTTTATTCTTCACAGGGACAACGATTTCCGATTTGGACCGTGAATCACAGGCAATATGTCCGGGAAACTGATGCACATCCGGCACCACGATGGTTTGTTTCTGGTTGATCCCAGTCCAGCAAACACCTCTGTCTTTCTCCAGAACCTGACAGGCAAGAGGGCCTTGATACGTTTTAACGATGAGTTCACCATCTTTCAGGAAATAGAATCCAGTCCAGAAGAAATCGTTGAATTTATGGTGCAGGAGAGCTACAATGGTTGCCATCCGGGCATCGGGATCGGATGTTTTATTCAACAGTTCAGCCAGTTGGGCAATGATGCGGACATACCGTGCTGTTTTCTTCTTCGCTTCCATCAAATAAGGGGTTCCAGCTCAACGGTAAAATGCCGCATGATAGGCGCTTCCCGTGTGATCCGCATTCCCGACTTGATCTTGTCCCGGCGGTCGTAAACATTTTTCAAGGAAACGGCAACCACATCCATGTGGTTGTTGGTGTAGACCCGTCGTGGAATAGCCAGTCGCACCATTTCGAGGGCCGGGAACCTGTTCTCACGGGTCACCGGGTCGCGATCCGCCAGCAGGGTTCCTATCTCTACACCGCGGACGCCC
>CAZUOC010000462.1:0-2669 GCA_964622335.1 uncultured Ignavibacteriaceae bacterium | reverse complement strand
TAGTCGATCCGTACAAGACGGCAAAAGCGTTCCTGCCGCGCGCGATCGTCGGAGAGAAGCCGTTTCAATAGTTCGACTCCGCTACTCTCCAAACCGCTGTTCCTGTCTTGCGAAGCTCCGCAATGGCTACTCTGGGAGTGTCCGTCCTTCGACGGCGCTAGTAACCCAGCAGGGAACTGGCAACGATCCTTGCCCCAGCAAGGCCTTCCCTGCAGCGGCATTACCCAGGCGATGCGTCAATCGCAATTGACTCGCCGTAGCCTGGCATGATTATCTGCAGGCTGGGTAGGGCAGCTGAGACAATCTCCGAGAGAGCTCTCCTCGCAGATTCTTCACCGTGCGTGATTATGAGTGTGCTGAGATGAGGGAACGCTTTGATGTAAGCCAGAAGTTCGCCCTGATCAGCGTGACCGGAGAAAACGGCTGATACATCCACCACTTGAGCTCCCGCAGAACCAGCAGTATCTCCATCCACTAGTCCCTGCATACGCGAGTTCGGCGACGTCCAACCCATCTTGAAGAAGGTTACGTCCTTGTCGCCTTTGTACTTGTCAATAAGGACCTGCGCCAGCGATGAATCACCCGTGCCTGAGGGGGTAATGACGATGTCGTAACTGCCCTTAAAGTCGTACCCCGGCTTCAGCTCAGCTGACTCGCAGTAGGCACCACGAGTGTAGCTCCAGAAGGCAAGAGCTAGAGGTGCATCTGCCCGAAAAAAGGAGGGCGAGAAATACGAGCTGTAAAGCTCGGGATTGTCTTGGAACCCGCAGTAAAGGTTCGTGAGATAGCACGAGGACAAGCCGCCTACGGCGACTCGAACTGATGGTGACACGAACTCCCGTTCTATCGCTACCCCCACAGCATCGAGGGCGCGCTGCGCGCGATCCAAAGCGAAGGAAGGCATAACCACAAGGTCGCTGCGTGCCATTGCCTCAGACAGCGTCTGACAGAACCCGGCGTAGATGTCATCGTCGTACGTGCGAGTCACGTCGCCATAGGTCGATTCGACCACAAGGGTAGTAACACCGGCCTGAGACAGAGATGCCAAGTCTGGTGGGTTCAAGAATGGGTGATGCCCCGACCCGACATCCCCAGAGAAGCAGACGGTCTCTCGAACTCCGTACATCAGAAACGACAGCACGATGGACGCCGATCCAGGAAGGTGCCCAACGTCAAGGAAGGTTGCTTCGAGCCCCTCTATTACTCGGATGGCTTGCCCATACGGTACCTCAGTGAGGGCTTGCAGAATGCGGGTTTTGACCTGCAACTGAAGATCCTTAGGGAGGCACCCGTACTTAATTGTGTCATCGAGTTTCTTGCGGATAATGTCCAACGTCGGCGTCGTTCCAAGAATCGGTCCATCGAAACCTGCGGCCACGAGGTACTGCAATCTGCCTGCGTGGTCGTCGTGCGCGTGTGTAATCAGCACCGCGCGGATTGAGCTAGCGATGAACGGAAAGGGATCGGTGTCATGGTGAGTTGACGGTTCTGCATCCTCGTCATCCCCGTTCATGTAGCTCCCACAGTCGATAAGCACGCTCTCGCCACTGAGTGTGAACTGGTAACAGGAACCAGCAACCTCCCCAGCGGCCCCCCACGGAGTGATAGAATAGTCTGGCACACGAACTGAGGAAGCCGTCTCTTGCCAGGCCCACACACTGGCAGCCTTGATCTCTGGTTCCCGAGGGTGTTTCTGGTGAGCAATCCAATACGTACCCGCAACGACGACGGATACACCGTTCTCTAGCCAGGAGGGCGCCCCTCCGGATCCGAAGTACCAGTAGACATGGATCTTGCCGCTATCGTCGCATAGGACGAAATTAGCCCACACTGGGTCACTGGCGGCAGGCCCCAACGTAAGCTCTGAGACGAGCCCGATTACATTTACTCGACTCTGGTCCAGGCTCCTATGGAGACTGCCAATGCTGTCAGCCGCTTGCGCACCGACACTGGCAAGAGCTAGAACCAATGAGGCAACAACAACGCTCAGGATCCAATGAGTCCGGACACTACCTGCTTGCATCGCGCACCTCCACTGACGCTGTCGGACTGCAGCCAATGGGAGCAAAGCCCCCGAGAAGAGACTCGCCACGAATCAATGTACTCCTCATCCTGGTGGCTCCACCACGAGGCTCGGCATACATGTGGAGTCAATATAGTCAGTCCATACGGGAGGTGCAAACGCATGACCCGCCCTCTCCACAAATCCGATATGAGTGGAACTACGGCTCACCGGACTGATTCAACGTGGACCCAGGTCCGTGGGAAGCAGTTGGGAGCATATTCCGGACGGGCTTCCGAGACTGCAGATCATCTCGATGCAAACATCTGTCACCACGGAACGGTTAACGAATGCGTTCTAGATTAGGCCCTTATCGGCGTGGTTGAGGATACATGAACCGCTATTCGCGATCTGGACAGCAGTTGCGGTTGATCGGGAAGTCGAGGAAACAGTTCGGACATGAGAAGAGGAGCGCTGATTCCATCGTTGCGTGAACACCCCCTCCCATACAAACTTTAACCTCCCGACGGACCACTCCCCCCTCAGCCCATCCCTACTCAACCCGATAAGCGCCTACGTTCAGTCCCCTAGGCTCCATACTACCAGAATCCAGACAGAACGAAAGCTGTTCCTACAGGCTTATCTGCTCCTAGAACATCAGTCGAAC
>CAZUOC010000461.1:991-2673 GCA_964622335.1 uncultured Ignavibacteriaceae bacterium | reverse complement strand
AGCCTGGAAGAGCTCGAAAAACGACAGTCGGCCCTCCCGGCAGAGGACGTGCGTGACTTGAAGACCGGCGACGAGGAAGAGAGCGCAGAGGGGCTGGAGGAATCGGAGCGTCAGGACGAGGAGGCCATCTCGGGGACCGAGGCGCGGACGGTGCGTGTGGTGCGTGCTGATCTGGCCGAGGTGCAGCGCCTGGTACGGCTGGCCCGGCAGGTGTACGATCAGAAGCAGGAAAGCAAGTTCGAGGAATTGTGGCGCGCCCTGGAGCGCTACCCCGACACCAAGGTGTTGGTGTTTACCGAGTTCCGCGACACCCTTGACTTTCTCGCGGACCGGCTGCAGGGGAAGGGCCTCACCGGCAGGATCGCCCGGATCCACGGGGGGATGCCCTACCCCATGCGCGACGAGCAGGCCGCATTCTTTCGCGATCCACACGGCGCCCGGATCATGGCCGCCACCGACGCTGCCGGAGAAGGGATCAACCTCCAGTTCTGCTGGCTGCTGATCAACTATGACATCCCCTGGAACCCGGCGCGGCTGGAACAGCGGATGGGCCGCGTACACCGCTACAAGCAGACCCACGACGTGATGTTACTGAACATGGTCTCTGACAACACGCGCGAGGGCCGCGTGCTGAGGGTGCTCCTGGACAAGCTGGACGCGATCCGTGACGAGTTGGGCAATGACAAGGTCTTTGACGTGATCGGGCAGCAGTTCAGTGGCAGGCCGCTGGCCGACCTGATCTTTGAGGCGGTGGTGGAGGGCAAGGAGGAACAGGCCCGCGCCGAGATCGAGCGGAGCCTGGATGCGCGGCAAACACAGGCACGGCTGGGCCAGCTCGAGCGTCGCGTGGAGCTCAGCGAGGTGCGCGCGCTGCTGGGCGCGCTGAACGACCAGCGGGAGCTCGCCGAGATGCAGCGCATGATGCCGGCCTACGTACGACGCTTCTTCCAGTTGGCGGCACCGATGGTCGGCGTCGGCGTGCGGGGCGACGTGGAGGATACCTTCTCACTGGACCCGTGCCCGGGCGGCGTAAGGCACGCATTAGCCCACTATCCGGAAAGCGTGCGCGACCGGCTGACCTTTGACCGCGAGCGCGCGATGCCTGACCTGGCCAGAGACCCGGAGGCGGTGTACTTGCATCCGGGCGAACCGGTGTACGAGGCTGTGACCGACCTTTTTCTTGGGCAGCACGACCAGGAAGGGATGCGCGGCGCGATCTATCATGACGGGGATGCGAAAGAGCCGTACCTCTTTTACCTCGCACGTTCGCAAGTCCTGCGCGATGCGATCGCTTCTGCCACGACAGAAGGGCTAAGCCCAGACATCGTCGCCGAGCAGATGGTTGGCGTCCGCCGCTATGCGGATGGCCGCATGGAACAGGCGCCAGCACACTGGCTGATGACGCTCTTTCCGTCCGAGGAAAAGGATGCTGTGGATCGGCATGGCCTTGAGGAACTGCTGTCCCTCACCCAGGACACCGCAGCAGTCGAGGCCTACTTGCTGGAAACCGCCGCTCAGCCCGCGCTGGAGGCGCAGCGACGGCAGGAGGAGGAGGAGCAGCGCTATCCACAGGACGGCCTCACCTCTCATACCCCTCTCTTCCCGGAACCCGTGCTTATAAAAATACCGCCGCAGGAGGCCGCTTCGGCGAAAGCCACGAGGCTGAGCGCCGCCTCTACCAT
>CAZUOC010000461.1:0-981 GCA_964622335.1 uncultured Ignavibacteriaceae bacterium | reverse complement strand
TGTGGCGCGCCGAGCTCTTTCGCCAGCGGCGCCTGCTCAAAGAGGCGGTCGAGCGCGACGTCCCGGCGGCGAGGAGCAAGCTCCGCGCCTGCGAGGCACAGCTCGATGGCCTCGATCAGCAGCAACGCCGCGCCCAGGCAGAGCTGTACGCGTCGATCGACGCCCTGCGGCTGGGGCCGGTGAGCATCTATGCCCAGGCACTCGTCCTGCCGGTGCCGCCGGAGGACGTGGAGCGGCGGCGGGATATGGACGCCGAACAGGTGGCGCTCGACGAGGTCATCCGCCGCGAGCGCGCGGAGGGATCGACCATCGAGGACGTGTCCGATCCCCACCTCAAGGCCGGCTTTGACCTCAAGGTGCTGCGCGCGGACGGATCGATGCGCTACGTCGAGGTCAAGGGTCGCAGCGGGGTACAGGGGATCGAGATGGAAGCGAACGAGTGGGCGCAGGCGGCGAATCACCCCGACCGGTACTGGCTCTACGTGGTCTATCATTGCGACACCGTACCGGAGCTCTACCAGATTCCCGATCCCTTTGGGCGCCTGGTCGCCCGGCAGACGGGCGCGGTCCGGATCAAAGCCAGCGACGTGATATCTGCCTCCCTCGCTACGTCTGGGGGCTAGCGCTATGGATCCGCATCAAGACACAACTGACCATCTTGATCCTGAGTGGCTACTGCTCAACGCAATTCGGGAGGCATTCGGAATCGCACGACGTGCCAGAATCACGTACGCCGATGCAGTGATCCTGGGAGGGGATCTCGCTCCTGCACTACTGCGTGAGGACAGTCCATTCGTCAAAGGTTTTGAGGCTCAGTTGGTTCGGTTCTATCGTGAGAGAGCGGAAGCCGAGACCAAGTCCGCGGGTCGAGACGTTTCACCGCTTGAGTTGTTGGACGCTGATATCCGTGCACGAAATCGAGAAATGGATCTCCTGGGTCGAAGCCAGCCAGACGCCCAGCCGCTCCGCCGGCTCGCCGAA
>CAZUOC010000460.1:0-2673 GCA_964622335.1 uncultured Ignavibacteriaceae bacterium | reverse complement strand
GAAACTATAATTTAAACCGGAAATAAGATATTTTCGTATAAGTAGTGGTGCTTCCTTGTTAAACCTTAACGACTTAATTATATTAAATATATGCTGTTACACAAATATATACTCAGGAATCACTTCGTCCCGTTTATCTTTTCACTCCTAACTCTCTTCAGCATTTTCATGCTCCAGTTTTTAATGCAATTTGCAGACAGGCTTGTGGGAAAAGGACTCGATACCTGGGTTATAATTCAGCTTATAGTTTATAATTTATCCTGGATGGTGGCGCTCGTCGTTC
The DNA here is from genome assembly GCA_964622335.1 of uncultured Ignavibacteriaceae bacterium. Taxonomy (GTDB): domain Bacteria; phylum Bacteroidota; class Ignavibacteria; order Ignavibacteriales; family Ignavibacteriaceae; genus RBG-16-34-14. Next base: position 2,390 of record CAZUOC010000460.1, on the reverse strand, counting down.
CAATGGCTGTTCTTGTTTCAACATTAATGGCTTTTGGAAATATGTCTCAGAATAATGAAACAACAATCATTAAATCTTCCGGAGTAAGTCTTTATAAAATGATTGCTGCACCACTCATTGCTTCTGTAATAATAGGCTATTTACTTGTTTTGTTTAATAATGATGTCTTGCCGGATGCAAATCACCAGGCAAAAATGCTTATGCAGGATATTTCAAGAAAAAAGCCAACACTTTCTTTAGAGCCGGGTATCTTTTCTCAGGAAGTTTCAAACTATGCTATTCTTGCAAGAGAAATAAATCCCAAATCGAATGAGCTCACTTTAGTGACTATTTATGATTATACCGATCCAAGAAAAGTAAACATTGTTACAGCCAAAAAAGGGAAAATTTATTTTTCAAGAGATCAATCCAAACTTATAATGGATCTTAGTAACGGTCAGATTCATGAATCGGATATTTATGAAACTAATACTTATAGAAAATTAATATTTCAACATCATCGCATTGCAATGGACGCAGAACAGTTCACTTTCCAGCAATCGGCACCTGGCGGACCCAGAGGTGAAAGAGAATTAAGTACTGACGATATGCTCGTAATTGTTGACAGCCTCAGGAAAGAATTGAGTGAATACAAAAAACAACTGAAAGATGAAGCTTACAGACAGATGTTTCTGACAAACAATGTGAGTAATAAAAAAATTGGTATAGTAAAGCCAACTAAAAATAATCCCGTTTATGTGAGGATAATTGATAAGATCCGGACAGCTAAAAACTTTATGATGTCATACAGTAAAAGAATCGAGTACTAGCAATCCGATATTGATAAATAAATGGTTGATGTTCATAAAAAATATGCTATTCCTGCTGCCTGCATTGTCTTTGTTTTGATAGGTGCACCTTTGGGAGTTATGGTTAAGAAAGGTGGATTTGGTGTGGCGGCAAGTATAAGTCTTTTCTTCTTTGTTATCTACTGGGCTTTTTTAATTGGCGGGGAAAAGCTTGCCGAACGCGGGTTCTTTTCACCATTCTGGGGCATGTGGACTGCAAATATTTTATTAGGTATAGCTGGGATTCTTCTTACAATTAGATCGGTCAAAGAAACTGTAACAATCAGGTTTTCTTCTTTAAAGAAATTGATTCCAAAACATCTTAGAAGTGATGAGGAAAAAAGTTTAGATGAAAATTATTGACCGTTACTTGGTAAAACAATTCATACAAACTATCTTCTTTGGAATTTTAGCTTTCACTTTAATTTTTGTCGTGATAAATATGGTGGAAAACATAGATGATTTCATCGACCAGGAAGCATCTATCGGAATTGTTCTTTATTACTATCTTGTATTTACTCCTGAGATAATAAAATTAATAACCCCGGTTTCGGTTTTATTTGCTGCACTATTCACTGCCGGTAAAATGGCAAGCCTTAGCGAACTCACAGCAATAAAGGCAAGCGGTGTTAGTCTTTACAGATTTATGACTCCATTTTTAATTACCTCTTTAATAATTAGTCTTTTCTCAATTTACTTTGTCGGCTATGTGGTACCGAAAGCAAACGCAACTAAAGTAAATTTAGAAAGCAAATACTTGAACAAAGGTTCCGTCTTTGCCGGCAACAATATTTTTTTCCAGGATTCGAAAACAAGAATTGTTAATATCTCTTTTTTTGATGCCACAACTGACCAGGCTAACAGGATAAGCCTGCAGGATTTTGATGCAAGCGATTTAACAAAAATGATTTCAAGAATAGATTCAGCTAATATGTTATACGATTCCACAACAGGAGGCTGGATTGCTAAAAATGGTGTCGAGAGATTTTTTAGTGATTCAGGACAAACTGCGAAATACTTTGATACATTAAAACTCGACGATCTCAACTTCTCTCCTTCCGATTTGCTCACCAAGCAGCAAAAACCAGAAGAGATGAATATCGGTGAATTAAGAAATTTAATTAAGACACAGGAAAAGGCAGGGACAGATCCGACCAGAACTTTAATAGAATATTATTCACGATTTTCTTTTCCGATGGCGAGTCTTATTTGTGTAATTTTTGGATTGCCGATTTCTGCAAACAAAAAGCGTGGTGGTTTAGCTGTGCAAGTAGGAGTTAATATCCTCGTTACTTTCATCTATCTCGTTTTTATGAAAGTAAGTATGGCATTTGGAAAAAACGGTGCTCTTGATCCTCTATTAACAGCGTGGTTTGCCAATTTAGTTTTTCTCACTGCAGCTTTAATAAACTTACCGAGGATAAGACAATAAAGATTATCTTAGTCTGTAGGGACACAGCGCCGCTGTGTCCCTACCATTAAAATTTTAAAACTTCCACCTCGAGCCGAAAGAAACAGAGAGCGTCTTTGTACCGTTAGGAACAACAACGCTTTGCATATCGG
>CAZUOC010000459.1:0-2692 GCA_964622335.1 uncultured Ignavibacteriaceae bacterium | reverse complement strand
CAGCTTTACCCTACAAATCCTTCAAGCGATGTTTATGCACATTTTGTTGAAATGCTTCCTGAATTTGATAAAGTTGCCGGTTTGTTAAAAGGTCAGCCGAAAGGAATTCCTATTTACTTACCTTATGGTTCGACAGGTGAATACAATATTTTCGGTTATCTCGGGATGGCTGGAATTCCTTTAGACCCTGTTGCCAAATTTCCAACTAAAAGCGCGAATGCAATTTTCACTTTACATTCATTGTTTCATAATTCCCCTGAAGAACTAGCCAAAGAAATAATTGAGAGATTAAATAATGGACACGATATTTTTATGACCTGGAGTTTATGGCAAAAACTTGATAAAACTGAATTTAAAAATACTCTCAGCCTTGTAGATTATGGCGGTACTATAACTTCTTCAGAATTTCGCACAAGACAGGGATGGTTTAGGCAAGAATCTGTTAAAGCTGACAGACCATTTACTTTCCCTCGTATTCAAACTACAACATGGCCTTACGTACGAGCCGCTGCAGTTGTCAAGGAAGATTATGATTATGGAATTATGCTTGAGACACCATATTTAAAAGGAACAATTTATGTTCTTAATATGCCGGATAATAATTACGATTTGTTAATGTTTCCTACAGAAGTTCTTAACAGAATAAGGCAATCATTTAGTAAAGAGTTAGGATTTACTTTACTTGCACCCGGTAAAGTAGGAATGTACCTCTTCGGTGAGAATCAATATGTATTGTACAATATGAGAGATGAGACAGCTCCGGTCTCTTTAAGATTTACAAAAGAAGTTTTAGCTTCAGGGTGGAAAGAACTTTTAAATAATGAAGAAGTGTCGGTAACGCAGGATACTACTTTTGTTCGGTATAGAGGTCCGGTAATAACTGATGTATCTCTGAAGGTTCAGCCTTACGGATTAGTAATTATTCAGTCACCGTAAGAAAAGGTTAAGCACTTATTATTATTCAAGAAGAAATTAGATAAGCTTTTTATAGCTTATACTTGTCTTTTATCTTCTTCAGGATAAATATACCGAGTATCCAGAGAGAAAATGCAGAAGATAAAATTGGAATTATCAGCGGATTCTTTGTGTAAAATGTTTTGCCGTTTTCAATATCTACATCTCCAACGACAAAAGTTTTTTCAAACATTTTAGTTTGTATTTCTGTAACTCCTAAAGGATTTATTATACAGCTGATTCCGCCGTTAGCTGCCCTTACAACACTTCTTCTATTTTCAACAGCACGCAACGCTGCATATTCCTTATGTTGATATGGTCCGCTTAATTTTCCATACCAGCTATCATTTGTAACAACAGCGATCATTTGTGCGCCTTTGTTTACAAACCGCGCAACGAAATCAGGGAAGACAGATTCATAACAAACAAGCCCATTTATGTAAAGCGAATCTTCTTTAGAATAAGTTATAATTTCGTTTTCACTTTCAGGGAAGGGTAAACTAAAAACTGTTGTATCATGACCAACATTCCAGCCAGTTATTCCAACTCCCCACTTAATTAAGCTTCCGAGAAAAGGAAGCTTATCTGCATAAGGAACTTTTTCTCCAAAAGGAACTAACTTCGATTTTCCATATCTCTGAAGAGTAGAAGTGTGTGGTGATAAAAGTAAAATTGCATTATAAGTTGCATAATAAAAGTCACCACTCTCGTTATATTTTGCATCATCCGGATGATTACTTTTATCATAATAAATAAGATCCGGCATACCTGTTAAAAGAAAAATATTATTTCGCCAGAGAAAACTGTAAATAGAATCTACAGTTGATTGGTACCTGCCGCTCATAAGATAAACAGGCATTGCTGTTTCCGGCCAGAATAAAATTTCTGCTCCATCATTAATTGCTCTTTTAGAAAGACGCAGATAGAGATCGAGAAATGTACTTAAATCTCCTGTTGACCATTTATCCCAAGGATTTATGTTTGGTTGAATGAGCCCAACTCTTACTTTCTTACCGGATTGAGCAAAAGATGAAGTACGATAAAAACCATAACTGATTATGATTAGAAAAATTAAGATTGAAACAGAAAAATTCTGATCGAATTTCTTTTTTGAAATTTTGTAATTAATAAAAGCTTTATAGAAAAAAACATTGACAAAAATTACGATTAAAGATAAGCCTAGTGAGCCAACAATATCTGCTGCCTGGATAAATTTATTGAATAAAGCCAGACCGCTTCCAAGTGTTATCCATGGAAATCTTATTTCAGTAATCATTGTTACATATTCATAAGTAACCCAGAAAAGAGGGAAAACATAAAGCGCAATATCTTTTTTAAACAATTTCTTTGCGAAATAATAAAGTGTGGAAGGAATTAATAACTGCGCTGGATTTACAAACAAAAGCAAAGCACCTGATATCATTAAGAAAGGATCCGATTCTTTCTGCCAGCTTCCAACCCAGTAAATTGTAATTAAGCTGAAGATAAAAGCCATTAAGTATGTAGAGCGGTTTATTTCGAGAAGTGTTTGTTTTTTTTCAATTACCTTAAGATAAGGAACCAATCCTACAAACATTAAAAGAGTAAAAGGAAATGGTAAAGGTGGAAAAGAAGTCCCCATCAAAATTCCGGAAAGAATTAGAAGAAGTCTTTCTTTATTCTTTGCTTTTTTTTCTCCTGGAGATTTGGGAATTTTCTTATTCTTAGACCAAAAGCAAGATTTTCGTAGACAGACATG
>CAZUOC010000458.1:0-2705 GCA_964622335.1 uncultured Ignavibacteriaceae bacterium | reverse complement strand
CGCCATACAGACCGGAAGGATGAACAGTAAGGCAGGTTGTGCATCATATCCCCGACAGTCACATTAACGCTTATATAAGAATGAAGTTGGCTCTAACCGAGGAAGAACCAACTATTGGGACTTATGAAGAAAAAGATTGGGCAAAGCTCAACGACGTTTTTCAAACACCCGTAGAGGTTTCACTAAACTTAGTCGAGTCGCTTCATAAAAGATGGGTTGTTCTGCTAAAGTCATTAACTGAAAAAGATTGCAAAAGAAAACTTATTCATCCTGAGTCCGGATTAAAAACCATCGATTGGCTAATCGCGCTTTATGCGTGGCATGGGAAACATCATACTACGCATATTACTTCATTAAGAGAAAGAGTGAAGTGGTAAGAAGATGAGTTGATGTGATATGAGTTAATGCAAATGAGATTTTAACTATGTGAGTATTACACCACCGCCAAGACAAATTTCATTATCATAAAAAACAGCAAATTGTCCGGGTGCAATTCCTTTATCGGATCCATCTAAAAATACATTACCAGTTTCATTTCCATTCAATTCCAATCTGCAATTAAAAAAATTAGCTCCGTGTCTTATTTTCACCTGTAAATCTTTTTTATCGGGTTTTGAACCGGAAATCCAGTTAAACTTTCCGACCATAAATTCACTGGTCTGCTCTGTTTTAATTTTCTCTTTCGAAATATAAATAAGATTCTTTTCTACATTTTTTTTAACAACATACCAGGGACCTCCGGAAAGCCCAAGTCCTGAGCGTTGTCCTATCGTAAAATAATAATAGCCGTTATGCTCGCCAATTACTTTTCCTGTATCAGCATTAATAATGCTTCCGGTTTTAATACCAAGATGATGTTTTATAAACTCATCAAACTTAATCTGCCCGAGGAAACAAATTCCCTGGCTGTCTTTCCTAACTTTATTCGGAAGGTCATATTGTTCTGCAAGTGTTCTTACCTCATCTTTTTTATAATTGCCTAATGGAAATAAAGCTCTTGAAAACTGTTCCTGGGCAAGGTAAGCCAAGAAATAAGTCTGGTCTTTTACCGGATCAGGTGATTTCATTAACCAAAACCTTCCATTTACTTCCTCAATTTTTGCATAATGTCCGCTGGCAACCTTTTCAAAAGAATCATCAATCCTGTCATAAAATTGTCCAAACTTTATAAGGCTGTTACAGAACATATCTGGATTGGGAGTTCGCCCTTCTTTAATTTCTGAAATGGTATAGGAAACCACTGAATCCCAGTATTCTGTTTGAAGAGAAATTACATTTAAAGGAACTCCCGCTTGTTCACAAACTCCTCTTGCATATTTTAGATCCTCCTCCCACGGACATTCACCTAAAAACGAATATTCATCCTGGAGCCAGATTTTAAGATAAAACGCAGTGATGTCGTGTCCCCTATCTTTTAATAATCTTAACGCAACAGAGCTATCAACCCCGCCAGAAAGTAAAATAGCTATTTTCATTTCAAAAAAAATTTTATTCTTTTAAAGATAAAGAATGATACGACGTAAAGAAATGAACTATATTACAGATTTTTTAAATGACTTACTTGCTTTTCTTTTTAAGTCCAAGTTTTTCTATAACAGCATTGTAAATATCTTCATTAACACGGCTTAATAAAATAGTTTGCAGAGCCCTCACATTCTTAATAGATTCATAAAATCCTATGGTTACTTTACTTTTACCATCAAATACTTTCATTAACCCTCTAACTTTGCCTCCAAATACACCGCCTGTAAGAGTTTCAATATCTTTATAAAAAATTTCAACTTCTTTTTTGCTTAAAAAAAATTTCTCGCAGACAATTTTCTCCTCGTCTGCTGTGATTTTGTAAGGAAGTATCTGGTAGAGCAAAAGATAATGTTTATTTACTATATAGATTAGGACAAGTATAATTAATAGCGGGATAATATTAGCAAGATCGTTATCTAGCCTGATGATTATTACAATCAGATAAGCAGATAAAATAACAGTAACAAGTATATTTCCAAACCGGAAAAGCAGTTTGAAAAAAAGCGGGTACCCAAAAACGTAAAGTATAGTTTCTTCAAAAGGTTTTGCCAAAATAAACCCTGATTGTGTTTACAAATTTAATACTGTTATTAATCAAATTTTATCTTTACGGGATTATTTGTCTCTATCCTGATTCCGGTGACATCTTTTAAAATATCTTTTACTTCCTGCATATTACCCGGATTAATCTTTTTCAATGCCATAAGCTTTTCGGGATCATCAAGTAGCAAATTAAAATTTAGATCAAAAAGAGTCACAGAAGATTTATCTACATAGCTTGCATTTGTCTCTTTTATTTCACCATCTGTTTCTACGACAAGTGAAATATTAAAATCCTTTAATAAGTTTTTCAGCTTGGATAAATCCGCTGTACTAAGACTATCCGCATCTGTATTTCCTGCATCCATACCAGAATCTGCTTTTTCATTTTCCTTGGCTGCAGGGGGCATATTAATAGTAATTTCAGAGCCGTCATTTCTATCAAATTTAAAAGTAATATATTCTTTCTTCTCGGGTTCCTGTCCGGCAGCAGCTTCTACTCCTTCGGGTATTTTGCTATCCGGGTTTTGATCGAATCTTAATTTATTTAAATCCGCAAAACTGTATATAGCTGTATAACCTTCCCTTCTACCCTCCTTAAGCTCTTTACCTGAAATAAATTGTACGCCTTCGCCGTAATC
>CAZUOC010000457.1:0-2706 GCA_964622335.1 uncultured Ignavibacteriaceae bacterium | reverse complement strand
TTTGGATAATTTTGCCCCAGAGTAAAAGGCTCAGATTCTCCCTGTCCTATCTTAACAAGATCAGAATAAATAACCGAGCCATCGTTGTTTTGCTGTTTTATCCTGTAATAAACAATCTCCGACGATTCATCAACAGCATCTATAAAAGAATAAGTTTTCTCCTGTGTATTGTTCGCCTGTATTGTGAAGATCGTACTGTAAGGTTTACTGTCCGAAGATTTTTCAAGAGTATAAGATGAAGCCTGCTTATAGTCCCCACCCTGCCATTCCAGTTCATAAGAATTGCCGAGTAAGCTGATATTTAATTCTGGTGATCTCGCAAAAAGCGGTGCATCGGATTTCAAGAACTTTAAGTTTGATGTTTCAAGCTTAATGTTTTCATTCTCGTTTAGAAGCTCATCCTGTGAATCAAATTTATATTGTGCAACAAGAGATGAGCTATCTGAACTAAAAACTGTTGAATGGCTATTCGAAATGGAAGAACTAACAGAGTTATTAAAATCTTCTATTCGTAAAAGATCAATCAGGAAAGATTTATCGTTGCTTGTGTTTTCAAAAACCAGGTTTGTATTATCCGGTTCAAAGAAATTGGGAAGATTGTTTTTTGCAACTAAAGTACCATTACAGTAAAAGTAAACCTGTCCATCTTTTTTTGATGTTAAAATTATTATATGATACCACGATTTCTTACTGGTAAAATATGGCTTAAGAAAAGTTTGAGTTTGTGAGTTTGATGAGATGGTTAACATTTGAAATTTATTTGTAGAAAGTGTGAAATCGGGCTGAGGTATATTATCTCTGTATATTTTTAGAAAATCAATCCCGGGATCATTCAGCTTTAGCCAGAATTCAATTAAAAGATTATTGGTAAATTTTTTATTGATATTGAGCTTTAAAAAAGAATCTTCATTAAAGAGAATATCTTTGTCTGCGATTTTTTGCGGCTTATAAAAATCAACATCGGCAGGAATAAGATTCTCATTACTTAAATTTTTAGGAGATTTAAGGTACGCTAAAACTGAGTCACCTTCTTTAAAAGTTCCCTTTAACTTTATCCTCGAAGAATTGCTTAGCTCTGCTTTGAAACTCATTATAACCTGGAAAACAACTCCATAACGCAGACTGTCTTTAAGATTTACTGCTATTAATGAAGCCTCGCCGGAATAATCATCAACATCCTTATGAAGTAGATTTAGCTTTGTCGATTCATAAACCGACTTGTATTCTGCTTTATTCAAAGATGCTGCATCATCAGGCAGAACAAGGAGCTCAAATCTGTCGGCTTTTGGATAAGTATTTGTAATTGTTAAAGAAATATCGAACGAGGAACCGGAAGGAGTGAACTTAGGACTGACTAAATAGTAATTAGACTCTTTTTCCTGACTAAAAGCCTCGAAAACGAGCAAAAAAGCAAACAATATGAATGCCCTCTCAAACATAGCAGGTAGAAGATATAAACTATCTTCGAATACTTCAAATGGTTTTTTCCTATTTGTATTTCCTTAAAAAGTCTATTCTGTCCTGAAGCTGTTCGACGGGGACAAGAAGTTTATCTTTGCCGTAAATAGCTTCTTCTCTGTTTGTAAAAGCCATCTCGTAATCTTTGCTCATAACAATTGCTTCTTCCGGGCAAACTTCTTCGCAAAAGCCACAGAAAATGCAGCGAATCATATTTATTTCAAATTTTTCAGGATATCTCTCTTTTTCAAGATCTGTTTCAGCAGCCTGAACTTCAATCGCTAAAGGTGGACAAACTCGCGAGCACAAACCACAGGCTACACATCTTTCACGTCCGTCATCTTCCTGAACAAGAACAGGTCTGCCCCTGTAAGATGCCGGAGGAATAAATTTTTCTTCCGGGTACTTCAAAGTGAATTTTGGCTTAAACATACTTTTCAATGTTAATGATAAGCCTTTCACTATTTCCGGGATGTACATCTTTTCTAATAGCGTAAGATCTTTTTCTCTTCTTTTAACAGCCATCAAATCTCCGTTCATTTCTAACCTTCGAGGTTAAGGTACTGTAAGCGAAGCGCTAATCTCGAAGGTTCTGTGTGTTACAAGTTAAAAATCATTATTAAAGCTGCAACCCAAATAATATTTATCAAGGAAAGAGGAAACATAACTTTCCAGCCTAAACTCATTAGTTGATCATACCTGAACCGCGGTAAACTCCATCTTACCCAGATAAAGAAAAACAGCATAGCCGCCATCTTAAATAAAAATGCACCGACATAAATTAAAACTGTTATCCATTCCGGCGGACCAAGAGTTTCAATATTAAAGAAAGGAATATTGTAACCTCCGAGATACAAAGTTACAATTAAGCCGCTCGCTACAATCATATTTGCATACTCAGCTAAAAAGAATCCTGCAAACTTCATACTGCTGTATTCAGTATGAAATCCCCCGACAAGTTCCGGTTCAGCTTCGGGAAGATCGAAAGGTAGCCTGTTTGTTTCAGCAAAAGCCGAAACAACAAAAGTTATAAAACCAATTGGCTGAATCCATGCGTTCCAAAGCCATTGTCCCTGCGTTGCAACAATTGTAAGTGGTCTTAAAGATTCAGAAAGAAGAAGAACTACACCGATTGAAAAACCCATCGAGATTTCATAAGAAATCATTTGAGCAGATGATCTTATTCCGCCAAGCAAAGAGTATTTACTTCCTGATGACCATCCTGCAAAAGTAACTGCATAAACTCCA
>CAZUOC010000456.1:2123-2716 GCA_964622335.1 uncultured Ignavibacteriaceae bacterium | reverse complement strand
TCAATCCACGCGCCCGCAAGGGGCGCGACGTGAAATTATCTTTGCATTATAACGCCCTGCAGTCGGTTTCAATCCACGCGCCCGCAAGGGGCGCGACTTGGCGAGGACATGATAACTGTAACCGACGTATTGTTTCAATCCACGCGCCCGCAAGGGGCGCGACGCCGAGACGGTGCTGAAAAGTCAGTGGATAGTTGGTGTTTCAATCCACGCGCCCGCAAGGGGCGCGACCTTACCGAATGCCGCAACAATTTGTGCCCCCGCTGGTTTCAATCCACGCGCCCGCAAGGGGCGCGACAGCTTCTGCTTCTTCACAAATAGGACAAGCTTTATTGTTTCAATCCACGCGCCCGCAAGGGGCGCGACAATCTCTCCCATCATTTTTGGTAACCTTCTTAACCTCGTTTCAATCCACGCGCCCGCAAGGGGCGCGACAATCTATGCCATGATTTATATAAGCGTTCGGCTTCAGTTTCAATCCACGCGCCCGCAAGGGGCGCGACCAGGCAGTATAGAGCGAAATGTTGTTAGTTCTTTGTTTCAATCCACGCGCCCGCAAGGGGCGCGACTATCCATTTTTTTATATATGATGT
>CAZUOC010000456.1:0-2113 GCA_964622335.1 uncultured Ignavibacteriaceae bacterium | reverse complement strand
CGTTCGGCTTCAGTTTCAATCCACGCGCCCGCAAGGGGCGCGACATCTCACGAGCTTATATGCTCAGGAGGTATAATATGTTTCAATCCACGCGCCCGCAAGGGGCGCGACTCTTGGCGGATCGGCTGCCACCTGGCACGAATGGCTGTTTCAATCCACGCGCCCGCAAGGGGCGCGACGACAATTTTATATTTGTATTTATCTCGCTTTATATGTTTCAATCCACGCGCCCGCAAGGGGCGCGACCTGGAAGATGTGGAGGAGAATAAATCATGACATTAGTTTCAATCCACGCGCCCGCAAGGGGCGCGACGGAAAATATTTTCGTCGGTGAAATAATCAGGGATTGTTTCAATCCACGCGCCCGCAAGGGGCGCGACGGCCGTCTCCGTCATCAACGTAAACATTGTCAACTGTTTCAATCCACGCGCCCGCAAGGGGCGCGACACTCTTCATATGCAAGCCCTAACCCTGTGCTTTCAGTTTCAATCCACGCGCCCGCAAGGGGCGCGACAGGATTCCGCCTTACAAATGAGGGATAAGCTTGTAGTTTCAATCCACGCGCCCGCAAGGGGCGCGACTTTATTATAGATGGGTTCACCCATCCTTGCAAAATGTTTCAATCCACGCGCCCGCAAGGGGCGCGACAACACAGAAAAAGGCGATTGGTTTGAAACAGCAAAAGTTTCAATCCACGCGCCCGCAAGGGGCGCGACGATCACCGCCCTGGATTAACATTTCTCCCATATCTGTTTCAATCCACGCGCCCGCAAGGGGCGCGACGCCAATCCCATGGGAACAAGAAAATCCTGCATGTTAGTTTCAATCCACGCGCCCGCAAGGGGCGCGACTTTGCATGCGTTTCAAGATTTTGCACGGTTAAGTATAGTTTCAATCCACGCGCCCGCAAGGGGCGCGACCCTTTTTCCCTTGACGCTGCGTAATTGTCTCAAATGTTTCAATCCACGCGCCCGCAAGGGGCGCGACTTTTTTTTGCTTCTTCCAATTCGTGTTGTAATTTTTGTTTCAATCCACGCGCCCGCAAGGGGCGCGACGAGCTTTAAGCTCAACACTAAGGAGGTGTTATTATGTTTCAATCCACGCGCCCGCAAGGGGCGCGACTGTTCAAAAAACACACAGGAACTCATCGTATACCTGTTTCAATCCACGCGCCCGCAAGGGGCGCGACCTCATGTTGGAAGTAATGATATTACCGACGGAACAGTTTCAATCCACGCGCCCGCAAGGGGCGCGACAAGGCGGTAGTTCGGTTGGTTCTTCCAGCACAACTGTTTCAATCCACGCGCCCGCAAGGGGCGCGACGGAAAATAAAGAGGGATTTTTACAGGAATGGTTGTTTCAATCCACGCGCCCGCAAGGGGCGCGACATACTATATTCAAGCACTTTTGCAAGTATATCATGTTTCAATCCACGCGCCCGCAAGGGGCGCGACGGTATCGATTGGTTGATAGGAAAACAGAAATATTCGTTACAATCCACGCGCCCGCAAGGGGCGCGACGGCGCCGTCTGTGCAGCGCGCAAAAGCAAAATTGCGTTTCAATCCACGCGCCCGCAAGGGGCGCGACAAGGCGGTAGTTCGGTTGGTTCTTCCAGCACAACTGTTTCAATCCACGCGCCCGCAAGGGGCGCGACCAGATTCCTATGTTTTATACGCAACGCTATTTACTGGTTTCAATCCACGCGCCCGCAAGGGGCGCGACATACAAGCACAGAAACAAAAGACGGTATGGACCGGTGTTTCAATCCACGCGCCCGCAAGGGGCGCGACGTGGATATCATGAGTGTATTGATTCATGCTGCATGGTTTCAATCCACGCGCCCGCAAGGGGCGCGACATGGGAATGTATCAACCTATGATGCGGCATATACACGTTTCAATCCACGCGCCCGCAAGGGGCGCGACAGAGCGGGACACATACCTATATTGTGGATGGTAAAGTTTCAATCCACGCGCCCGCAAGGGGCGCGACAATCAATTCAAGCGGTGTTTTGTTGATCTCAATATGTTTCAATCCACGCGCCCGCAAGGGGCGCGACATATGAAGATCGATTAAGGATAACTGCTGCAAGTAGTTTCAATCCACGCGCCC
>CAZUOC010000455.1:0-2727 GCA_964622335.1 uncultured Ignavibacteriaceae bacterium | reverse complement strand
AAAGTCGCGCGTTCTGTAATGCAGTAAATCTGACTTAACAATTAAATTTCCTTATAGAACAATTTTTCACTATTATTATTTTGTTTATTTAGTTATACTGGATTTCATAAAACCAGCTAATTGATCTGTTTCAAAAAATATCTTGGGAGCTATTATGTTTAAGAAGATGTTTTTTATTTCTCTGCCAATCATCGCATTAGTATTTCTAACCTTAATTTTCTATCCGGGATTCTCCTCCAGTGTGACCGAAGCAGCTACATCAAAAATAGAAAACTTTACCTTAACTGATATTTATGGAAATAATCACTCATTAAAAGATTATAGTGATTCAAAAGCAATTGTCATAATTTTTATAGCAACTCAGTGTCCTGTATCCAACGCATATAATACCAGGATGGTAGATATTTACAATAATTACCATGAGAAAAATATTACCATACTTGGCATTAATTCCAATAAGACTGAAAGCATCGAAGAATGTAAAGCTCATGCTGAAGAACATGGCTTTAAATTTACTGTCCTAAAAGATAAAGGCAATGTTATTGCCGATATGTTTGAAGCATATCATACACCCGAAGCTTATGTACTGAATTCAAAAACATTTGAAGTCCTTTATCATGGAAGAATAGATGATTCAAGGGATGAAAGTAATGTTGAAAGTAAGGACCTCGCAAATGCTCTTGATGAAATACTTTCCGGTAAAGAAATCTCTGTTACAACAACAAAAGCGTTTGGCTGCAGTATCAAACGGATATAGGAATGAAATTATTCAATTACGGTTTAATTCTTTTATTAGCTTTAACCGGCTATGCAAAAAATCTTGGTGATAAGAAATCCGGTATAGAAAAAACAAAAGAATACTCTGCCCAGGTTCAGGTTGTCGATGATGCGTGGATGAAAAATAAAATTGAGAGCAGGAATGGTAAAATTTTATTTGTTAACTTTTGGGCTACGTGGTGCGAACCTTGTGTTGAAGAGTTCCCTGACCTGGTAAAAATTTATAATGATAATAAGGATTCGGATTTTGAATTCCTTAGCGTTTCTGTTAATCTTCCTTCTGAAATTGATGGTGAAGTAAAACCATTTTTAAAAAAGCAATCTGCAGATTTTCCGGTTGTTGTAATTGAAGAAAAAAGAAGCGACGAAATAATAAACCTGGTTAATCCCGAATGGGATGGCACAGTTCCGGCAACTATAATTTACGATAAAAATGGAAAGAGGAAGGAATTTTTTACAGAAGCTAAGAGTTATGAGTTCTTTAATAAAAGTATAGAAGAAGTAAGAAATCATTAAATAAAAATAAAAGAAAATGAAAAAGACAAAAATATTTTTTTTCTTTACTTTGCTTCTGTTTATTTCCTGCCGTGAGGAAATAATTTCCCCGGATAATCCAATTGGCAATATTAACGAACCGCTTCTCACCAGAACAAACAACTCATATATATTTTCGATCAACGCCAACAATATAACTGCAACTATTAACGATAATACATTCCTTAATACAGTCAGGGCTAATATATACTCAATTATTGCAGATTATTCTTCAGGGAATGTTCAGGTTCAGGTAAAAACAGGTTCAAACAGTGTTTTATATTCCCAGACATTTGAAGGTAATACGAGAGGGATTCTTGGAAATATTAATGGTTCACAACCTCAGGTTATAGCAATAGATTTTCGCAATTTTACAGGTAAATTCCAGGTAACACTTTCACGCGCACAATAATCTTTTGGGATTTTTTTTACTTCTTTTTAATCCTTCGTTATATTTAATGATGAATAATTGTAAAAGTTTAAGAGGAAAGATATGTCATTATTAAACATTGTAAGAAAAAAACAGGGGATGCCGCCGGGTACACTAATTTTTACAGGCGAACAGAAAGTTGAAAAAATTAAGATTGACATCTTTCAGTATAACTCGGGATCGATTACGGAAAAGAATATTGAGAATGTTGAAGAACTAAAAGGGCTTGTTAATAGCGAAGGCGTTTTATGGGTAAATATTTGCGGTCTTCATGAAGTTGATAAACTTGAAAAAGTAGGCGAGATATTTAATATAAGCTCTCTCGAAATGGAAGATATTCTTAACGTTATACATTCTCCAAAGCTTGAAGAGCTTGAAGACCACATTTTTATGATTTGTAAAATGCTAAGCTTTGATGGCGATACTAAGAAAATATCTGTTGAGCAGGTAAGCTTTATTCTCGGTAAAAATTTTCTGATAACCTTCCAGGAAAGGGGAGGAGACGTTTTTAATTTAGTGAGAGAACGTTTAAGAAATGGAAAAGGTAGAGTAAGAAAACTCGGGACAGATTATCTCATGTATAGACTTCTTGATTCTATTGTTGATTCCTATGCAGTTATTATACTTGAACTGGACGAAATGATGGAAAACATTGAAGATGAACTTCTTGACGATCCAAAACAGGAGACAATAGAAGACATTTACGGTTTCAGGAAGGAAGTTTACAAACTTAGACGCTCTGTTGTTCCACTTAAAGAAATTATTTATTCAATAGAAAAAGATGTTCATCCACTAATTCAAAAATCTAGTTTGATCTATATAAAAGATCTTGAAGATCACGTAAGAAGTGCTGCAGATACATTAGAAAATTTCCGCGAACAGGTTAACAGTATGATCGAAATTTACAGGTCTACATCCGGCTTAAAGTTGAACGAGATTGTGAAAGTATTAACAATAATTTCGACTATTTTCATTCCCCTAACATT
>CAZUOC010000454.1:0-2728 GCA_964622335.1 uncultured Ignavibacteriaceae bacterium | reverse complement strand
GGCCCATTGAGATCAAGCGGATGACCCTTGATGATATCTCCTTTCAACAATCCGAACTGACCCTGACCATCAGGAAGACCAAGAACCCGGTGGTCCTCCCCCTGCCCGAGAAAACCCTGAAGGCCGTCGCCTTGTATGTTTATAAAGCCAGACCCAACAGCCCCTACAGGGAACTTTTTCTGACCTTTCATAAACCCTACCGTCCCGTTTGCACCACTGTAATAAGCCATCACATCTCCAAGACCATGAAAGCGGCAGGTCTATCTGCCTCGGCCTACTGGCTCCGGCACACCTACGCCCAGAGTCTCTTGCGCACGGGTCATTCCATATACGACATCAAAGAGATGATGGGCCATGAGAGCATCCGATCCACTCAGAGATACCTTCACATCGACATTGAACGGATGAGAAAGGTCTTGTTTGATGAAACCCTTTGAAAGCGTCATGGCCTCTCACATCGAGGCATTTCTGGCTTATCGAGAATCGTTGGGCTACCGCGCAACGCCAGCCACATACTATCTCCTTATGTTTGGTCGGTATCTGGTAGACAACCATGCGGGCTGGGATGATTTTAATGCGGCGTTTTTCCTTAAAATGAGAAATTGGATCCCTTTGGAGGCCAGCACTGTCAACAACATGCTTTCCATCCTTAGGACCTTCTTCCAATTTCTTGTTCGCCGGGGAGATCTGATACACGATCCCTCGAAAGATGTTCCCCGTCTCAAGCAAAACACCGTCGTTCCTTTTGTGCTTTCCCCTGAGCAGGTGGACCAGCTGCTGGATGTGATGAGCCGCAGAATCCGAAAAAATGAAGCTTACTTTTTGAGAGACCTGGCCATGTATCTGGTCGTTCTCTTAATGGTACGGTGCGGTCTGAGAATTTCAGAACCCATAAGGCTTTTACGGCACCATTACCGACGGGATGACGCCACCATCTATATCGAAAAGACCAAATTCAGTAAAGACAGGCTCATCCCGGTTCCAAAAGATGTGGCCGCCCAGATTGAAAACTATCTTTCTGTCCGTGAAGCGCTTACCCCCCATGACGGCAATCCATATCTTCTGGTCGGCATAGAGAATCGGTGTATTTGCGACACAACGTTTCGACGCTTGTTTACAGGCGCTCTCAATGAAATGGGGTTGTGCCTGGAACGGAAGATTGTCGGCAACGTCAATTTTAATCCACCAACCCCTCACAGCCTGAGGCATTCTTTTGCCGTCAATACCCTTAAAAGTGTCTGGGAAAGAGGCCAATGCGCCCAGAATGCGCTGCCCGTTCTGTCAGCGTATATGGGCCATACCAATCCCAAAGCGACCGCTGTGTATCTGCGGGTCGCTGATGCGGTCAGCCGTAAGCAACTGGTCGACTTTTCTCTCTGGCAGAGGACCAACAGATGAAACTGTCTCCCTTGATCCATCAGTTCTTCGATCAATATCTCCCTCATATCCGAGGGGTCAGTCCTCAGACTGTCAGGGCGTATCGGGATGCCTTTCGGCTGTTTCTTCCCTTTGCAGCATCGTTTTACAGCATCAAGATCAAATCCCTCCGGCTGGAGCATATCTCAAGGGAACTCATCATCGCGTTCCTTGAGGATCTGCAAAATGAAAGAAAGAACCTGGTCAAAACCCGCAATCACCGGCTGGCGGCCCTCAAATCCTTTGCCAAAATGATCCGGTTTATGTATCCGGAACACAAAGAGGTGGCCAATACGATCCGAACCATTCCCCAGAAGCGGTCTCAGAAGTCGCTTATCGGGTTCCTTTACCAAGATGAGATGCTCCGGATTTTTGAGTCTGTCGATCTCAAGCGAAAAGAGGGCTTCAGGGATTATACGCTCCTCCATCTGCTCTATGATTCCGGCGCCAGGGCCAGTGAAATCTCAACCCTCAATCTGGATTACTTTGATCCCAGGAAAAAAACCTTGGCTATCCTGGGAAAAGGAAACCGGTTCCGGCTCATACAGCTTGAAACAAAGACCTGTCAACTGCTTCAGCTCTATATCCGAAAATACCGGAACTCCCCTCGCCCCCTGTATCAGGATCGGCTATTTATCAATCAGCGGGGTGAAGAGCTCACCCGACATGGCATTTACCGCATCTGCAGAAAGTATCTGGAAACGGTCCTTTCGCCAAAGCGCCTCCAATATATCAATCCCGTGCATAGCTTTCGTCACAGCAAGGCAGTGGATATGTTGTACAACGGCCATCCCATCACCGACATTAAGAACCATCTGGGCCATGACAGCATCCAGTCCACCACCATTTATCTCCATCTGGATATAGACAAAAGGCGGCATATCCAGAAGCGGTTTATCAGCCATATGCAATCGGTCCTGGCGGACGATTCAAAGATAGATGAATTACTCCAGTGGGAAAATGAGGGAGACCTGATGGCTTGGTTGGATAGCTTATAGCGGGGGCGGATAAGCCCCGACCCTCAACGGAGAACCATGGAAAGAGTCGAAATATTATGTCGCGGGATGGGAAGACCAACACGGTAAAAAACAGCTTAACACGTTGCTTTTATTTGATATTTGCTCTTTCTCGCGGCAAAGAATAAAATCGCCACCTTTTTAGCGAGTTAGGGTAACTCACAACATAATGGCTCATATACCAACTCAGCGAAATCGTGTGTTTTCAAATGGAACTCACCGGGTTTTGACCCATTTGGGAACAGCATAGTCCCATGATATATCTCAGGTCTCGGCAAAACCGCTTGAATGATGAT
>CAZUOC010000453.1:0-2729 GCA_964622335.1 uncultured Ignavibacteriaceae bacterium | reverse complement strand
TTTTACTTCTAAGTAATTCAGACCAATCAGATTTTAAGTTTTTATTTTCATAAATGTCTTTCTTCCATTTGAAATAGAGAACCTTTTGTTTCATTTCGTCCAAATCAAGTAGAATGATATTAAATTCGCTCTCATTTTTATCAGATTTTAATACTCCCCCTTCAATATATTCGGTGAAATTATCGACTAAATCATGTTTAATATATTTATCACTGATATGTTCATGACCGCTGAGAACTAAATCTGATGTAGATTCTATGTGATTCTGAAATAATCTTTTAATTTCGGGTGTAAACCAATTAAAAGGATGGTGTATTATACTAATTATTATATCGGATTCTATTTGGAATAAATCTTTTTTGAAAGATTGGATAGGGAAAAATAATTTTCCCGGTTCTTCTTTTATTTTTGATAACCAAGAAGTATTATAAAGGATGAAAGTAACTTTCTTTTTATTAACCTTGAATTGTTCAATTGTGACTAATTCATTATTATAGATGTAAATTGATTCAGGGGATTTAAAACTTTTCCTAAATTCGAAAAATTCTTTTTGAACAATGCAGCATTTCTTTATCATACTTTCTTCAAAATTTATTTGATTTAACTTTGAAGACATATTAACAATTTTTTCTCTATCCTCATTATTATAACCAAAATCACAATCATGATTGCCAGGAACTGAAATAATTGAAATATTAATTCCTCTTTTTTCCAATTCCATAGTTAAATTATTTAGGAATTCTTGAGCGACTGAATATTCTTCTATTTTGCCTGAGTATGCTATGTCGCCGGAACAAGCTATATATAAATCATTAATTCCAGTGAGTTCTGGTAAAATAGAATCGATAATTTTAGTAAATCTATCTTCAATATAATTTTCTTTTGATTTGAAATGTATGTCACTCAATTGTAACAATCCAATTTTCATGTTAACTCCTAAGCATTTAAACTGTTATTAATAGGAACATTATAGATTGATTATTTTTGGACTAACAAAATGAAAATGAGAAACAGGATTATTAGTTGAACACATTGAGTGCTTCCCATATTAAAATGACTAAACCCAAAAAGGTTTTAATAAACGTATTAAATACCTCTGACTTTATCAAGATGATATATATATAACTGGGAATGAACCTCTTCAATAATTGTTTAAATATTAAACAAAAATTTTTTGCCTCAAGTTTGTTTTTTATACTCAATATTTTGTAATTTTTGACGTCATTATTTAGATACCTTGCGGGTGTAAAACCGTAAAAGATTTCAATAAGTTAATCATCTCTATTAGCAACATTTTGGTTTACGAAGTGCTCAGAATGCTATTATTTAGTTAAAAGGATGGCATAGAATAAAAGTACATGAATAAGTCTTTACTGGATCACATACTCAGAATTCGGCTGCCCATTACTCTTTTCGTGGTCATAGCTTCATTTACTATTACATACTTTGTTTCAAGAGCAGAAAGGGATGGGGTTGGTTATTCTCCCGTTCAGCCAGTCAATTTTTCGCATAAGCTTCATGCCGGACAAATGAAAATCGACTGCCAGTATTGCCATACCGGGGTTGAAAAATCGCGTCACGCAATGGTGCCGGCGGTTTCTACCTGTATGAATTGCCATACAATTGCCCGGAAAGACAGACCTGAAATTATTAAGCTTACAAAATATTATAATGATGGAATAGCCATTCCCTGGAAAAGAATTCACAGGGTTCCAGATTTTGCATACTTTAATCACAGCGTTCATGTAAATGCAGGAATTGACTGCTCAAGCTGCCACGGCGATGTAAGGCAGATGGACAAAATTGCACAGATGAATTCTTTCACAATGGGAAATTGCCTCGACTGTCACAGGAACGCTCGCGAAAGATTAGCATATTTGAAAAATATTAAAAACGGTCCCGACGATTGCTGGGCTTGCCACCGATAAGGAGTTATAATGAAGTTTAGCAACTTAAACATTGATAAAAAAATAAAAAGAAAGAAATTCTTTGTTGCAGCGGCAGCAAGTGTTGCAACTTACACTGTGCTAAGTTCTTTCCCTTTTAATTTGTTGTTTGGAAATAAAGAGAATAAAAAAATTAAAAGCCGTAAGAGCGACAGGATAAAAATAAATTCTCTTGCAGTCAGCAGAGAAAATTCAGGTGATAGTAATGCCAGAAGCTAAAGATAAAATGAATAACGAAGAGACTTCACAGAAAAAAGATGTTAATTACTGGCGGAGTTTTGCCGAGCTTCATAAAGATCCGGCAGTAATTGCTGCAAGCCAACACGAATTTAAAGAGGGTGTAACGGACGATTTTAATCCTTCAAACCTTTCTAAAGTTTCGAGACGTAAATTTTTAGCTTTGGTAGGAGCTTCGGCTGCTTTAGCAGGCGTTGGTTGTTCCGATTACAGGGATAAGGGCGAGATCATTCCTTATACTAAAATGCCGGAAGATACAGTTGTAGGTAAACCAAAATATTATGCTTCTACTTATAATTACAATTCCCAGT
This sequence comes from uncultured Ignavibacteriaceae bacterium, assembly GCA_964622335.1. Classification (GTDB taxonomy): domain Bacteria; phylum Bacteroidota; class Ignavibacteria; order Ignavibacteriales; family Ignavibacteriaceae; genus RBG-16-34-14. Next base: position 235 of record CAZUOC010000453.1, on the reverse strand, counting down.
CCCACGGTATCTTAATAAAAACAAGAGAAGGAAGACCTGTAAAAGTAGATGGTAATCCTGACCATCCGGTGAACAAAGGAAAAGTAACTGCAATTTGCCAGGCAGCTCTGCTTAATTTGTATGATCCTGATAGATTGCAAAATCCGCTGAAAAAAGCGAAAAGCGGTGAGATTAGAAAAGCTGATTGGAAACAAGTTGATAGCGAAATTGCATCTGTTTTAAATGCAGATGATAG
>CAZUOC010000452.1:1929-2731 GCA_964622335.1 uncultured Ignavibacteriaceae bacterium | reverse complement strand
TAATCGTGGCAAAAACAACAGTTTTGATTTTACCGAAGCTATGATTGATAAGCTTATTAACGCCGGTTATTCCAAACCCATATCTTCACTCGAAGATGGAATAACCGATTACGTAAAAAATTATTTGCTTAAAGAAAAATTCCTCGGCTGGCAGGATCAATTATAAGGCACGTCTTCGTCGTCATCCAAAAGGTCTTCGTCATCATCAAAATCAAAATCCTCTTCATATAACTCATCCTCATCGGTAGGCTCATCTTCAAATACGTCGTCATCTTCCTCGTCCATTTCATCATAGTCCTCTTCCTCATCATAATCATCGTCGTCATCATCTTTCTTCTTTTTACCCATGTTTAGAATAACATTGCTTTCGGTTTTATGAGGAAGTTTCTCGTTTTCTTCAGATAAATTGGTTTCTTGTTCAATAAGAATATTTTCTGATTCGCCAATCGATTCGTATTCGTTTTTCATCCTTGTCATTATATTGATTTACCTCCCGCTAAATATTCTTAATTAATTGTCCAGCTCAAATATTTCTAAAATTATTTAAATAGACAAATGAATTTTTCTTTTTATATTTGAAAAGTATTTAACAAAATTGAACCAATAAAACATATATCGCCACAACAAAAGTGTCAATACCTTTTTAAAGAAAATTATTGAAAAAAGATTATGAAATTAGCAACTCTTTGCTATGTAATAGATAAGAAAAATAAAAAAACATTGATGATTCACCGGGTTAAGAAAAAAAACGACTATCATAAGGGAAAATGGAATGGTTTGGGCGGGAAGTTCAATGAGGGAG
>CAZUOC010000452.1:0-1919 GCA_964622335.1 uncultured Ignavibacteriaceae bacterium | reverse complement strand
AAGATTGTGTAATCCGGGAAGTTAAAGAGGAATCCGGATTAAGTATAAAAAACCCCTTGTTGCATGGATTTATAACATTTCCTAATTTCGATGACGTTCATGATTGGTATGTTTTCATTTTTACAGCTACAAATTTTTCCGGTAATATAATTGACTCGAATGAAGGCAATCTTGAATGGATACCCAACAATAAGCTTTCTTCTTTAAATCTCTGGGACGGAGATAAAATTTTTATTGATTGGCTTTTCCAAGAAAAATTCTTCAGCGCAAAGTTTTTCTATGAGAAAGGAAAGTTTAAGGATTATTCGGTTTCTTTCTATTAATAAATTCTACCGGGGCTGCTTTCTAACCTTCCGAAAAAGAAAATCATAAACTACTTTATTAACTGTTTCCGGATTTTCAATTGGGCTAAGGTGTCCGGCTCCGGGTATAATTTGAAACTCTGAATCTGAAATTTTATCTGCCATCTCCTTCATAATTTGCGGGGGAGAAAGTTTATCTTTTTCTCCACAAACAACAAGAACAGGAATTTTGATTTTAGAAAGATATCCTGTTGTGTCTGTTCTGCCTGCCATTGCGAGAAGGCATCCCTTTACTCCGGCTGATGAAGATTTTAAACTTCTTTTTAGGGTTTCTTCATAAAATGATTGCGATAAAGACTCCTCGGCAAAGCAGTTGGGGACAAAATCATTAACAAATATTTCCACTCCCATTTCATTAATTTTCTTAATTCCTTCTGCCCTTCTTCTTTTTGCATCATTATTATCTGCTGCAGATTTAGTATCACATAATATTAGTGCTCTGAACTCTTTTTCAAACTTTTCTACAGCTCTTAAAGCAATATATCCGCCCATTGAAAATCCGCAAATAACAGGCTTTTCAAGCTCCAGCTCTTTTATTATCTCCATTAGATCGCCAACGAACATCTCCATAGTAAACTGCCCATCGCCTTCAGATGATTCCCCTAATCCTCTTAAATCATAGGTAACACAAAAATATTCCTTACCCAGCTCATCTATTTGGTTATTCCATATATTATGATCAAAAGGAAAGCCGTGAATAAATACTATCGGTGCCTTTTCCGAATCCCCTTTTATAAATATTGCGGGATTATTTTTTATTTTATCCATCTCTATTTCAGCTACTATTTATAAACAGAAAATAAGGAGATTGTTATGAAAAGGCTAATAACATTTATTTTGATCATATATCTTTTTTTAATTTCCAACTCATTTGCCCAGCAAGATACCGTTATACTCTACAAGTGGATTCCAAAAGTCGTTGCGGGCTTAAACATAAGCCAGCTTGCCCTTAGCAACTGGTCGCAAGGCGGAGACAATTCATTAACATGGACATTGGTTGGAACCGGCGGAATAAAATATGCAACCGAGGATTGGGGGTTTACAAACGATCTTAAAATTGCTTATGGAAGAACAAAACTTGGTTCCGAAGATTTTAAAACTAACGACAATGAGCTTTACTTAGAAAGTGTTTTATCGAGAAATGTTGGTTGGGATATTAGTCCATACTTTAGCAATACACTAAGAACAGCATTAACGGCTGGATATAATTACGGTGTTGACCTTAAAGTTGAAATTGCAAACTTTTTTGATCCCGGTTATTTAACGCAGAGTTTGGGTTTTACATATAATAAGGTTTCGGGATTTGAAACCAGGCTGGGCTTTGCAGTGCAGGAAGTAATCACAAATAAATTCACTCAATACAGCGATGATACGGAAACTCCTAACGTTGAAAAAGTGAAAATAGAAACCGGTCTAGAATCTGTTTCTACAGCAGAATATACAGTAATGGAAAACGTTTTTTTTAAAACCAAACTGAGATTGTTTAGCCGTTTTAATAGCATGGATGTCTGGGATGTTCGCTGGGACAATACAATTGCAGCAAAAGTGAATGATTAT
>CAZUOC010000451.1:0-2741 GCA_964622335.1 uncultured Ignavibacteriaceae bacterium | reverse complement strand
GTAATTTTATTTTAGAAAATATTTCTCCCGGAAATGTTTTAATTGTCAGCTATATTGGTTTCGATTCCCAAAGATATATTGTCACTTCAAAAGATTTTGAAACACTAATCAAAATTTATCTTAATCCCGGAATAATTCCCGCTCAAACGGTCTTAGTAGAAGGCAGTCTGGGCAAAGAAGGTGTAACTCCTGTAACGTTTGATAAAATCAAGCGAAAAGAGATTGAAGAAAACTACACAGTTCAGGATATCCCGGAGTATCTTAGCTATCTTCCATCAACTACTTTTTATTCCGAGGGAGGAAATGGAATTGGCTACAACTATTTAAGCATAAGAGGATTTGACCAGAGAAGGATAACTGTTTCAATTAATGGTATTCCGCAAAATGATCCGGAAGATCATAATGTTTACTGGCTGGATTTTCCTGATCTTCTGACGAGTACGGAACTTATACAAGTTCAAAGAGGAGCGGGAAGCGGCGTTCTTGGTTATCCTGCGATCGGGGGTTCAATTAATATTATTACATCAGTTTTTTCAAATAAGCCGAAGGTGGAAGTTTCTGCTTCAGTAGGGAGTTATAATACTAGAAAATATACTGCTTCCTTTTCAAGCGGATTGATAAATAATAAATATTCCATTTATGCAAAACTTGGGCAAATTCTTTCAGGCGGTTACAGGAATAATTCGTGGGTAAAATTTAATTCATATCATATTTCTGCTGTAAGATACGATAAGAAACTTACAACACAAATTAATTTTTTTGGCGGACCTGTTGCTGATGGCTTAGCTTATAAAGGACTTCCTAAGTTTGCTATTAAAGACAAAAAATTGAGAAGAGAAAATTATTCTTACTGGGAAGCTGATGAGTCAGGTTATACTTATACAACTTTAAGAAGACCTGTAGAAATAGAAAATTTTTCTCAGCCTCATTATGAACTTCTCAACGAATTAAAATTAAATAAAAATGTAACAATCAACTCTGCTCTTTTTCTTGTCGAGGGAGATGGTTTTTTTGATTTCGATGGTTCCTGGACTGATACTTCATATTTAAGATTAACTCACGAATTTGGTTTTAATCCGACTCAAAATCCTGGGAATGTTCTTATAAGGGCAAAAGTAGAAAATACACAATACGGCTGGATTCCTAGAATAAGCTGGAAACATAATAATGGCGAATTTATTGCGGGCGGCGAGTTTCGTTTTCACAGATCAAATCATTGGGGAGCAATTAATTATGGAGAGAATCTTCCGGAAGGTTTAACTAAAGATTATTTTTATTATTACTATAATGGTAGTAACGATATCATGAACGGATTCGTTCATGAATCTTATAAATTAAATGATCAAATAAATTTTCTGGGAGAAGTTCAGGCTGCATATCATAAATACAGAATTTTTAATGAAAAATATGCAGGAACTGATTTCTCCGTTAATGATGTTTTTTTTAATCCCAGGCTAGGAATAAATTATGTTATTAATCCTTACCAGAATATTTATTTTTCTTTTGCAAGAGTAACGAGAGAACCACGGTTAAAAAATTATTATGATGCAGCCGAATCGAGCGGTGGAGCAACACCACAGTTTCAACAGAATGATGACAGTTCGTTCAATTTTAATGAGCCTTTGGTTAAACCTGAGACAATGAATGATTTTGAATTCGGGACTTCATTCAACACAAAAAATATAAATGTATCATTAAATGTTTTTTACATGCTCTTTAACAATGAAATTGTGGCTAACGGACAGGTGGATAGATTTGGTCAGCCGGTAACAGGAAATGTTGATCGAACAGTTCACCAGGGAATTGAAGCTTCTTTTATTGCAAAACCAATTGAATATATAGAATTATTCGGGAATGCAACATACAGCAAAAATACAATTGATAAGGGTAAATTCTTCTTGGATTCAACTAACTCAATTGACTTAAGCAGTAGCATGATAGGTGGCTTTCCTGACTTCCTTGCAAACTTCGGCGTTAATTTTAATTATGAAGGATTATACTTAAGATTGACTGGAAAATATGTCGGTGATTTTTATTCTGATAATTATGATGAAAATCTTTCCGATTATTTGAAAACTTATACCGATTTTGTGGATTATAGTGACAATAAAAATGAAGCTTATTTTGTTGCTGATTTCTTCGGAAGTTATGAATTTAATTTCTTTAACTCGCTTGAAAGATCTAAAGTTTATTTACAGGTAAACAATATTTTTGATAATTTATACTCTGCTTATGCAATCGGGAAGGAATTTTTCCCAGCAGCAGAAAGAAATTTTCTTATGGGATTACAGGTTGGATTATAAAAGGTCTTAGTGAAACTCAGTCTCCTTAGTGACTTAGTGTTGAATTAACCACTTAGACACTAAGTTCACTAGGGAATCACTAAGTAAAATGGAATTATATTGAAAAAATGTATCATACTTGCTAACGGAAAAGCACCTCAAAAAAGTGTAATTCAATTTCTTAAAAAAAAGAATTACTCAACTCTTATTTGCGCAGATGGAGGTGCAAATCATGCAAAAAAACTCGGAATAACTCCAGAATATATAATTGGAGATCTTGATTCTATAAAAGAACAAACAATTAGTTTTTATAAGAATAAATCAAAAATTATCAAACTAAAACGTCAGAACGATACTGATGTTGAAAAATGTTTGAAGTTTGCAGTAAAAAATAGATTTGAAGAAGCAGTATTATTAGGTGTAACAGGAGATAGGCTCGATCATACTTTCTGCAATCTT
>CAZUOC010000450.1:0-2752 GCA_964622335.1 uncultured Ignavibacteriaceae bacterium | reverse complement strand
GTGCGTGGATATGTGGAGACAACATGGCACTGATCCCGGTTTGACGGTTGAAGAGGATGATGAAAAATTCATTCTTACGATAAAGTGTGGCAGCGGCGGCAAAATGCTTGAAATGGGCTGTTACGAGGGAGAAGACGGATACCGGAGGCTGCAGAAGAGGGGACCGCAAACCTGGGGTGAAGTCGGTGTTCCGATTTACTGCGGTCATTGTTCATGGGTGCATGAGATAATACCGATGGAGCTTGGAGGACAAGGATCACAGTTCTGGGTCCATGCTTCTCCGTTTCCTCAAAAACCGGGAGATCCATGTATTCACCATATTTATAAAAACCCGGAAGACAGAGCCAGGTTGATTCAAAGAATTCAATGGCATGGAGAAGTAAAAAATGAAAGGGTTGTACTTTTAAGGAAAGACAAATCTGAAATAATAGTCAGGTTAAACGATAGAATTATTAGAGATAATGAAACTATAGGACCATACTTTGAAGGAAACATGCAGGACATTACTAAGCAGGTCCAAATGGAGGAAGAGCGTGAAGTAGCTGAAGAAGAACTGCGAAAGGAAAAAGTTAAATCGGACAAGCTTGCAAAAGAAGCAGTACAGTCAAGTGTTGTAAAAAGCCAGTTCCTTGCCAATATGAGCCACGAAATAAGAACTCCTATGAACGGTATAATAGGATATCTCTCGCTTATCGAAATGAATGCATTTGAAAGTGAAGATGAGATGAATCAGTTTGTCGTTAGTGCCAAACAATCTGCAGAAGCGCTTCTCGATATTATTAATGATCTTTTAGACCTATCGAAAATAGAAGCAGGAAAGATGGAGCTTTCGAATATAGATTTCAATCTTTCAGATGTAATTGATGAGTCTGTGTCTGTAGTTCTGATGAAAGCAAAGGAAAAAAATCTGGAAGTTTCCAAAGAAATTACTGAAAATACTCCGCTGCTTTTAAGGGGAGACGGTAAGAGAATAAGACAAATCTTTACCAACTTGTTAAGCAATTCTGTTAAGTTTACAGAGATAGGGGGAGTAATAGTAAATGTGGAAGCAAAATCATTAGGTAATAACCAGTGCGAAATTAAGGCTTCGGTGGAAGATACCGGCATTGGAATTCCTACAGACAAACTCAGGTCTTTATTCAAACCTTTTTCACAGGTGAAATCTTCACAGACAAAAGAACATGGTGGTACAGGGTTAGGGCTTGTTATCTCAAAAGAGTTTATAAATATGATGGGAGGAGATGTATGGATTGAAAGTGATTATGGGAAAGGGACCAAAATTACATTTACACTTAAGCTTGATCTGCAGAGAAATCAGAAATTATATAAGGCTAAAAATATAAACAAGAATTATGAAATACAGGTTGAAAACAGTGTAACTAAACCGAAGGAGAAAGCACCTGTTAAAGATGATATAAAAATTCTGAGGGGTAAGCATAAAATTCTTCTTGCAGAGGATAATAGGATTAATCAAAAGGTTGCGGTTCGTATTCTTAATGATGCCGGTTTTAGTTGCGATACTGTTTTAAATGGTTTGGAAGCTTTGAAAGCTGTTCAGGAGAAAAATTACAGCTTAATACTAATGGATGTACAAATGCCAGAAATGGATGGTTTTACTGCGACTACTGAAATTCGCAAACTCGGTGGTAAAGTTAGAAGCATACCAATAGTTGCAATTACCGCGCATGCTTTAATGGGCGATAAGGAAAAATGTTTAAGTATAGGTATGGATGATTATATAACTAAACCCATAGTTGCAGAAAGTTTGATGAAGTCGATTGATAAATTATTAAATATTGGGATTAATGAAGAAGTTAAAGTAAAAACAGAACAGAAAACCGAAACGACAAATGAAATAGTCTTTGATTTTGATCATCTTAATAAAGTAAGTATGGGCGATGAATCTTTTCAACGAGAAGTAATAACTTCTTATGTTGAGGATGTTTACACAAGATACCGAAATCTTGAGTCGCATATAGTGAGCAATGATTTTAAAAAGATCATTAGTGAAGCACATACAATAAAAGGTGCAAGTTATTCAGTGGGTGCAAAAAAGATCGGCGATGAAGCGCTTGCGGTTGAACTGTCAGGCAAACACAATGATCTTGAAAGTGCTCAGGAGAGAATCCAAAAACTCGGTGAAGCCTTAGAAGAAACCAAAGAAATCTTATCAGATTTAATACAACAGGCAGTTAAAGAGTAAAGTTAAATAATTTAGATTATTAAATACTCATCAACACTTCTTCAATTCTTTCTAACGCCCAATCAATTTCTTCTTTTTTAATTACTAATGGCGGGGCAAATCTTATAACATTCTCGTGTGTCTCTTTACAGAGAATTCCTTTTTTCATTAATGCTTCGCAAAATCTTCTTGCACCATTTGCCTCTGGGTTTAATTCAACACCGATGAATAAACCTTTACCACGTACTTCTTTTATATGATTAGAATTAATTTCGCTTAACTTCTCTCTGAAATATTTTCCGAGATTATATGAATTTTCTACAAGGTTTTCTTCTTTCAGGACTTTAAGACTTTCGCGTGCAATTGCAGCACCGAGAGGATTTCCACCAAATGTAGAGCCATGATCTCCCGGTTTAAAAACTCCAAGTACTTCTTTATCTGAAAGAACAGCAGAAACCGGATAACATCCACCCGATAAGGCTTTACCGATAATAACAACATCAGGTCTTACTCCATCGTATTCAAATGCAAAAAGTTTTCCGCTTCTTCCCAAACCAGATTGTATTTCAT
>CAZUOC010000449.1:0-2754 GCA_964622335.1 uncultured Ignavibacteriaceae bacterium | reverse complement strand
GTGGAAGAATATCCAGAACCAGTTGGTGGAATGGGATCAATAATCAAAAAACTTTATTATCCTGAGTTAGCGAAAAGAATAGGTATCGAAGGAAGGGTAGTAATAACTGCTTTAATTAATAAGGAAGGCAATGTGATTAATGCGCACGTATTAAAGAGTTTGTTCCCGTCATTGGATGAAGTAGCAATTAATGCCGTTAAAGATACCAAGTTTATTCCGGGTAAACAGAGAGGAAAGCCTGTGAATGTTCAAATGACAATTCCTATCCAGTTTAGACTGAAGTAAAAAACACTGAGTTATTTTCTTTTTAAATAGAGTTACCTTCCTAGCATTGAGGACTTAATTCTATTAAGGTTTAAATGCTATTAGTATAATTTTGATAATAGCAAAAAACTTTGTTTTGTAAATTATTTACTCTTAAATTACTGCACAAGGAGAGGAAATTTACTAATATATAAAAGATAGATTTAGTTATAATGCTAAAGACTAATATTAAAACTCTGATAAATATTAGTTCAGGTATTATATTTATAGTAAGTGCCTCTGCTTTTATTGGGTGGTTTACCGGAACAGATTTACTGAAGGGCATAACTAGTGAAATTGTCCCGATGGCGCCAAACACTGCTCTGCTTTTTATCATTCTAAGCATCTCGGTTTTGTTCTTACCAGGAAAATTGTTTTTCAAAAATGTTATTGCAAGAACCGGGACTTCCATTGTAATTATATTATCCATTATTTATTTGCTTGAGTTTTCCGGTTTAATTAGCTCAAATATTGATTTTTTATTCTTCGAATTTAAGGAAGGAATAATTACCAGGATTCCAATTGGCGAAATGTCTTTTTACACTGCCGTAGCCTTTTTACTTTCCGCAATCTCCGCACTTTTTTCAACCATAAGATCCAGGCACAAACTTTTTGAGCATGTAAGTATGGCTTCTGCTATAGTTGTTGTCACACTGGGACTATTTTTCTTATTGGGATACCTGCTGGGAAAATCAATTATATATGTCGGCAGTTACATTCCAATGGCAATTAATACGGCGGCGTCTTTTCTTTTTTTGGGAGGCAGCATTCTTTTATTAACGTTGTCTGATGAAACAACTATACTAAAAAGTTTAAAAGAATTAGATGAAGCTGTACCGTTATATAAAAAAATATGGGGAGGGTTCGGGTTAGCATTTGCCACTATAATTGTAATAAGTATAGTATCGTTTAATAGCAGTATCAGGTTTATTAATACAACAGAAAAAATAGAAGAGAAATATAAAACTTTAAGTGAATTTGAAATCAGTGTTTCCAATATTAAAGATATTATCCTCGGGACCAGGGGCTTTTTAATAACGGGTAATAATATATTCATTGAGAGGCAGTTATATTCAATTGATGATGTTCAATCAAGACTAAATAATATCCGCTTACTGTTTAAGAGTAATAAGTTTGTAAGAAATTATGTCGATACGCTTCAAATATATTTAGAAAAAAGACTCAAGATAGATAAACAACTCGTTGCTCTTCAAAAAGAAAGAAACAACCAGAATAGGCAAAAAATTATTGTTTCGGGAAACGGGGCAAAGGTAATGGATAGTATTAGAGATGTTATTAGTAAAGTGGAAAGTTATGAGCTTACTGAACTTGAAAAATTACACCAGGAAAAGAAATCGAATTTTGAGTACACAATCATCACTTTTTCAAGCCTGATGCTGATAGTTCTTATTATTTTCTCTTTCATGTATTTCGTAATCAGGAAAGAACTTTTTACCCACCAGGCAGTTGAAGAAGAGACAGATATATTAAATGTAAAACTAAAAGCTCTAAATAAAGAACTCGAGGAATTCAGTTATACAGTTTCTCATGATCTGAGAGCACCTTTAAGACATATTAATGGTTTCCTCGATATACTTCAACAAAATATTATTGAAAAACTTGATGCAAAAGATCTGAGGTATTTCAATCTTATTAAAGATTCTTCTAAAGAAATGGGGAAGTTAATTGAAGACCTTCTATCTTTTTCCAGAACTGCTAAGTCGGGAGTAAATAAATCCAAAATAAATCTTAATAAAATGATACAGGAGATTTTACATAAAATAAAACAAGACGCTAAAAAAAATGTCGAGTGGTTAACTGAAGAATTGCCTGAAGTAGATGGAGATTATCCTTTAATCAGAATAGTACTTGTAAATTTAATTTCAAATGCTGTCAAATTTACATCTAATAAAAACAATCCGGAAATTACAATAGGTTCCTTAAAAAAGGACAATAAAATAGTGATTTTTGTTAAAGATAATGGAGTGGGATTTGATATGAAATATTATGATAAATTGTTCGGAGTTTTTCAGCGTTTGCATACAGTAAGAGATTTTCCCGGGACCGGTATCGGTCTTGCTACTGTTAAAAAAATAATAGAAAAGCATGGTGGTAATGTTTGGGCTAACAGCACCGAAGGAAAAGAAACAACATTCTTTTTTTCATTACCATTAGAATAATTTATATTAACTATAATGAGAGCGAGAAATGAAAGAATCTAAAAAAATTTTACTTGCTGAAGATAATCCTAAAGATACGGAACTTATGCTCCTGGCTCTTGAAGGATATAACCTCGATATAGTGCATGTTAATGACGGAGCTGAAGCGTTAGATTATTTATATCGGGGCGGCAAATTCACCGATAGGGAACCAGGCAATCCGGTAGTATTATTTCTTGATCTTAAAATGCCGAAGATTGATGGAATGCAGGTTATGAAACAGATAAAAACT
>CAZUOC010000448.1:0-2756 GCA_964622335.1 uncultured Ignavibacteriaceae bacterium | reverse complement strand
CTCATAGTGACCGGTGATGATGTTGTTAATCATAAACCATCGGGAGAAGGAATAAATAAATTTGTAAATGAATTTAACCTTGAAAAAGAAAAAGTCTTAATGATTGGAGACTCACCAGGTGATATCAAAGCTTCGCGTGAAGCAGAGGTTAAAATTGCTTCTGTTGTGTGGGATAGTTACTCTAAAGACAAGGTATTAAAATCCGGGAGTGATTATCTTTTTCATTCTGTTAGCGAATTAAGAGAATTTTTGGGAGAAAACCTGGAATAAAATTCAACACTTATAAATAGGAATACGTCGTATGGAAAATATAATGTAGAATCAACTAGAGCTCACTATCGTGCGCTCGGTATTTAGGGGCGCTGCCATGTTCAGCGGCGGAGCGGGCGGTGCAAAATCGACCGGTGCAACGTTGACAGAGACATCCTTAAAGTGCGACTCGCTGTCGGCATCGGAATAAATGCATGTGTAGTTCATTAGTCTTTTCGCTACTAGTCTTAAATGCTTAATCTCTTTGGCGGTGCAACAACCGTTTCAACTGTTTACCTCCCGATTCAGTTTCCTTCAAAGCTAAATGGAAACACAAAGTAAACTCTCGGCTCTATTCTTTTCTGCGATTCATAACCAACAATATTATCATCTGCATCGCGTGTTGGAGTGAACGTCCAGTTATAAAATAATGAAACAACCATAAAAGGATATGGCTTGTAACCGATCTCTGTAAAAAGATAAGAGCGGTCATCAAGCGTAAAGAGATCTTTTTCGCTCCTGATGTTTATCTTATCATATCCTGCTCTTAAAAGAAAAGGAGCTTCTTCGGGAGCTATCTCAGATTCCAAATGAAGAATGCCGCTGTTCGGGGTTTTATCCAATCTTTGGTAACTTCCAACTATATAGAGTAGACCAAGAGCATTAACTCCTAACTCACCGTACCAGCCATCATCATTATCGGTTAAGTTTGACAGTGCCATAGCTTTACTGGAAAAAATTCCGCTTGTTTTATCTGCTATCCTGAATCTTTCAATTTCATAAAAGGAATTAAAGTAAGAAGGGATATAATGATCGCCGTTAAATCTTCTTTCAAGTTTTGCAGATGCCTGCACAAATCCTAAAGGATTGAACTGCGCAATTATACCTGTTGCAGAACCGTGACCGTAATCAATTATTTTATTAAAATCATAGTAAAGAGTAACATCGGCGAAGCTGCCTGAGATGACGGGCAAGCCAATGTCAAAACCAACAATACTTGTAGCGCCTTCGTCTGTTGTAGTTTCAAACTTATTTGTGATATTGTTGTAATGACCTGCTGTTATTCCGGCATTTTCATTAAAGTCGCCCGTGTAAGTTAACCCAACTTCAAAATTACTTATGATTGGAATGTCTCGCCATGAAGTATAATTAAGCGGTCTTACATATCCTCTTATTCCAACTATTCCGGCTTCGCCAAAGCTGCTGTAGATGGATTCAAAACCGAAATCTCCGAAATCGATATCTGTAACAAGCCCGATCTTCCTGTTATCAAAAGATGGACTGTTGTTGTAGCGATACATTATGGTTCCGTGTCCAAGCGTGTAATAATCGAGAGCACCGAGCTTGATATAAACCGGATCATTCTTCAAACCATATCTTACATATCTTATAATGCTTAAGTAATCTGAAACATCATTAAAAGATTCTTTCCTTAAATTTCCATTCGGATCAAAAGTAAGACGAAGATCGAGACCGACGCCGAAGTTTGCAAAGGAAAGTTCGGGTGCAAGAGCAATTGTATAATTTGGCTGTCCGTCAATCCAGGTTATTCCTGCACCGCCGGTAAATTGTCCTTGTCCCGGTCTTGGATATTGATTGAACTGCGAAAATGAAATTGAAGAAAAGGCAATTACTGCAACAAGAATGTATAACTTTTTCATTTAAATAATCCGGATTATGATTTTAGTTAAGATATAAAAAGAAATTCTTTATTGAAATGATTTGGGTTATTGAGTTATTAAGTTCTTGGAGTTATTGAGTTATTATTTTTATTAGGAAGGTTATTACTATTGATTTAATAAAACCCTTATCTTATTTAAAGCCTCAGTTATAGCAAACTTTGGTAACTTACAAATAAATTCAGCCTCCCTGGTATTCCAATCCAGACTTTTAACTTGATCTGACAAAATTACTCCTCTAATTTCTAAATTATCCGGGATATTTACTTCAAATGGATAACCTTTTACCTGACTTGTTACCGGGCATAAAATTGCCAAATTAGTTTTTTCATTGTACGTTTTGGGCGAGATAACCAATGCTGGTCTCCTTCCCGATTGTTCATGACCGGATTGTGGATTAAAACTTAACCAAACTATATCGCCTCTTTCAGGAATATAAGATTTTGATTTTACCAATGTTCATTCCCAGCTCGTTCGCCAAAATCTACCTCGTTATGAAGATTGGATTTTTTAATCCCGGAAACCAGTTCTTTCAGAGAATATTCTTTTTCTTCAACAGGTTCAATAACAATTTTATCATTTTCTAAAACCAGGTTCACATACTCATCTTCACGAATTTTGGACTGGAAAGCAAAAGCCTTAGGAATTCTTAATGCTAAGCTATTTCCCCACTTCTGAATTTTAATGCGCATAAATAAAGCTCCTATATGTTTCTACAATAAAGATACATATTAAAAGCATATTTTTCAATAGAAAATCCCAACTGCTACCAGGAATTCCGGATTATGATTTTAGGCAAGATATGAAAAGAAATTCTTTGTTGAAATG
>CAZUOC010000447.1:0-2764 GCA_964622335.1 uncultured Ignavibacteriaceae bacterium | reverse complement strand
CGAGGTATGCAAGCGGTGTTTACTTTTACCAGTTAGTAGTAAATAATTTTATCTCTATAAAAAAGATGATTCTCCTGAAATAGATATTAGCCCGATTATGGGTTTTGAAAAATATTTTTATTCTTGTAAAAATATAATTCGTATAAGAAATATATTATTATAGGGACATATTCAAAAATTAGAACTGCAGGATAATCTTTCCAGATTCCGTATAGCTGGTAATTAACAACCGTAAATACAGTTAAGCATACAAGATTGACATAGAGAATACCACTCCACCTTGGAACAAACGGAAGCAAAACTGCCAACCATGTTACATACCAGGGATGCACAACAGGTGAAAATATAAGAAGCATAAAAACAGACAAATAGATTTTTTCCAGAAAATCTTTACGAGAAAATATAATTAGGACATAAACAAAAACGAAAAGTAATCCGCAGATTAATCTTGCTTGTTGATTATCATTTAAGAAAGAATTAATTATATCGAAAACAAATCCATTGAATGTCCAGTTTACAGTAAAGTTAGTTAGAGAATCAAAAATTCCGCTAAGCGGGATTGAAAAAAGAAACGGCAGATAAAGCAATAAGCAAACAAGAAAGGGAATAAGGACTGTTTTAATCTTAGCTCTAATCCCCTTTTCAGTTAGGAATAAAATCGGTATAAAAATAAGTCCTACCGGTTTAACACAAATTGAAAATCCAACAAATATTAGACTTAAGTTTTTTTTGTTCGATAAATAAAAGTAGATTGAAAAAATCAGGAATGTTAATCCGATTCCATCGATATGAGCATCGAGAAAGAACTGAAATATTGGAAGTGGAGCTAAAGCGTATAAGAAAATGTTTTTGACAGGCAGCTTTCTTTTTTTCAGGATTAAAAATATTCCCAGAAAAGTAAACAACTCAAATAAAAGCAAAAGTATTTTTATTCCATAGAAAGTTTCTCCACCTATAATATAGGACAGGTAAAACATTCCAAGACTTAATGGTGGATAAATCGTTTTTATATCACGGAAGTTTACCAGTGAAGGAAGAGTTTTAGAATGAAGATTATTTAGTGCTTTATCAGAAGGTGTGTACTGATATGGGTTTATTCCATTTGCAATTACTTTCCCATCCCATAAATACCTGTAATAATCATCTGAACCGGTTGGTTGATTAAACAGTACCCCAATTCTCAGAATTACTGCAACGACGATCATAAAATAAAAATAATTCATCGGTATATTTCTCATCAACAAATAACGCCACAAAAAAATAAATGCTATTGATGTTGTAATAAATACTATTGCGTAATAAATTATTCGCGCTGATGTAGGTAAAAAGAAGAGTAAATAAAGCAGGAAGTAAACCAATACGGGTAGAAAATATTTCAAACTAAACTTATTAGGTTCTTTAGCTTTGGTAAAAATATCTAACCGCATAATTAAATGTTGTAAATCATTTTATCCCCAATTCTTTACACATCCTGTAGAAATTTGAAGGAGCCATGCCAAGTTTTTCGGCAGCACTTGAATCTGAGTTTGAAATACTTCTGACATATTTGAAATATTTAGTCCGGAATATTTTTTCCATATCCTTTAATGGAAGCACCTGCCCGGAATACATATCTTCAAAATTTGTTTCTTCCTTTATTAACATATGATTTCTTAAGATCAAAGGATTACTTATCTCCTTAGCCGTAATAGTTCCGCTACAATTTATAATCAATCTTTGAACAACGTTTCTTAACTCTCTAACATTGCCGGGCCATTTATAATTAATAAGGATTTCTTTTGCTTTATCATCTATTACCGGCATTGTGACTTCCATATCCCTACTAAAGTATTCCAAAAAATGGTTGAACAATAATATAATATCCTGCCCCCTCTTTCTTAAGGGGATTATATCCAGGGGTACAACATTTAATCTGTAATATAAATCCTCTCTGAACCTATTGTTCATTACCTCGTTTATAAGATTTTTATTAGAAGCAGCAATTATTCTTACATCTACATTCATCTTGGTTGTTCTTCCTATCTTTTCTATTTCGCCATCCTGCATTACACGCAATAGTTTAACTTGAGCAGAAAGAGGTAACTCTCCGACTTCATCAAGAAATACGGTTCCATGGTTTGCAACTTCAAAAAGTCCGAGTTTACTCGAAACAGCACCTGTAAAGGAGCCTTTTTCATAGCCAAAAAGTTCACTTTCAATCAATTCACTAGGAATACTGCCACAATTAATAGGAACAAAGTTCTCATATTTTCTTTTACTTCTAAGATGAATATTCCATGCTACTAATTCCTTACCGGTTCCGGAAGCGCCATTAATTAAGATATTCACATCACTCTTTGCATATTTTTCAATATTTTCTTTTAGCTGCAGCATTGGTTCCGATTCGCCAATGATTTTTTTCAAATCCAACAAACTTTGAATATTTTGTCTTAACTTTTTATCGGATTTAAGCTTGTATTTTTCCAACCTTTTCTTTTCATAGGCATTAAAAATGCTCAATATAAAATCAGTAGGTTGATAAATATAATTTTCTATATTCCCAGGATATTTGGTACAGTACCAATAAGCTCCTGCCCGCATCAGGTTATTGGCAAAATCGTAATTTGTTATATTTATTGTCATTTTGGTAATGACTATTATCTGTATAAACTGATCGTTATTTTTTATCTGTGTGATTAACTCCTCGCCCTTCAATCCTCCAGAAATTTGATAATCCAGTATTACAACATCATACATATCAGGATTATCTTTAATAAGCTCAAGA
>CAZUOC010000446.1:0-2774 GCA_964622335.1 uncultured Ignavibacteriaceae bacterium | reverse complement strand
GCAGGTATTTTCCCGATTATTCATACAGGTCGTCCGTGGCTTGCAGGATATTTACTTCCATATCCTAACTCGCACCATCTTTGGCCAAATTTTGTTTCTCCTTTGGTATGGGATGTCTTTGCAGTCTCAACATATCTTACTGTTTCGGCAATTTTCTGGTATGTCGGACTCATACCTGATTTTGCTACTTTAAGAGATAGAACAGTTCAAAAAGCAAAGAAAACTATTTATTCATTTTTTAGCCTTGGGTGGAGGCATTCAAACAGGCACTGGAGACATTACGAAAAAGTTTATATGATTTTAGCAGGTCTCGCTACTCCACTTGTGCTTTCAGTTCATACTGTAGTAAGCTTTGATTTTGCTGTTGCGGTTTTACCAGGATGGCATTCAACTATTTTTCCTCCATACTTTGTTGCGGGTGCTATATTTTCCGGTTTTGCTATGGTTGTTACTGCACTTGTTTTTATGAGGAAAGCTTTAAACTTAGAAAATGTAATTACGATAGATCACTTGGATAGAATGAATAAAATCATTCTTCTAACTGGTTCGATGGTTGGCTATGCTTATCTAATGGAATTTTTTATTTCATGGTATAGTGGTGTTCCTACTGAACAATATGTTGCAATTAATAGGGCGTTCGGACCTTATGCGTGGGGATACTGGATAATGGTAAGCTGTAATTCACTTTTCCCGCAGTTGTTCTGGTTTAGAAAATGCAGGAGATCAATTCCGATTATGTTCTTTATTGTTGTGCTTGTAAATGTAGGCATGTGGTTTGAGAGATTCATAATTATTGCTTCATCTTTACACAGAGATTTCTTGCCATCGAGCTGGGGCTATTTTTCTCCAACCTGGATTGATTTTTCTATTTTATTAGGAAGCTTTGGTTTGTTCTTTACACTTATTCTTATTTTCTCGAGGACTATGCCGGTTGTTACTATGTCTGAAATTAAAGGTGTTGTAGATGGGGCTCAGCCAACGCATCACGGAGGAAATCATAATGGCTGACAATAAATTATATTGTGTATCAGCTCTTTTTGATACTCCTGATGAGATTATCACGGCTGCTAAAAAAACAAATGAAGCCGGCTACAAAAAATTTGATGTTAATACACCATACCCGGTTCATGGAATGGATAACGCAATGGGTATGGGACAATCGAAAATTGGTTATGTAACTTTATTTTTCGGATTATCGGGTGCTGCGTTTATCTTTCTGTTTATGTGGTGGACTTTTGCTTCCAGCTATAACCTTGTCGTAGGTGGAAAGCCATTCTTATCCGCTCCTGCTTTTATACCAATTACTTTTGAAACAACAGTATTATTCGCAGCTATTGCATCTGTTGTAGGAATGATAGCTGTTTACTTTAAGCTCCCCGATAATAATAATCCCATTCATGATACAGATTATATGAAAGCTGTTTCCGGGGATAAATATGGTTTATTTATTGAAGCAGAAGATGGATTATTTAATAGAGATAAAGTAACAGAGTTTCTTAAAAGTCTAGGTGCCTATCGAGTTTCGGATATTTATTATCCTGAAAAAGAAACTTATAAAATGTTTGCCCCGGGTTTCCTGTTCTTTCTTGCTTTTGTAGCAATTATAACGAGTGCGACTACTTATATTACCTTGAACAAGTTAATGTATGTTACTCCTTATGATTGGATGGAATTTCAGGATAAGCTAACTGCGCAGGAAGGAAACAACATTTTTGCTAATGGAGAGGGAATGAGGGTACCTGTTGAAGGTACAGTTGCCAGGGGAGAAATGCCCTATCCTTATCCAGGACCGACAGACACAACTGAAGTGTTGACTAATCCGACTATACCAACAAAAGAAGTTCTTGATTTAGGGAGGAGAAAATTTTTAACGTTTTGCAGCCCATGTCATGGAAATTTTGCTGAGGGAGTAAGCAGGCTGAATCAGCAGTTCCCGACAGGTCCTACACTTGTGAATAATAAAATTATAAATTATCCCGACGGAAGGATTTATCATATTATTACGACCGGACAAAATGTAATGCCTTCTTATGCACGTCAGATTACCAGAGAAGAAAGATGGGCAATAATAAATTATATAAGAGTCTTGCAAAGAGCACAAAATGCTAGTCAGGCTGATTTAGAATTAGTTAAAAAGGAGTCTTCTTCAAATGTCGCCAAATGATTCTGGTTATATAAAAAAGAATTTGCCGGATAATGTTTCTAAGATAGGAGGAATACTCTTAGCTGTTGGATTAATTCTGGGGATAGCAGCTTTCTTTGTTGATTCATACAGAGCCTCTTTTTCATATTTGGTCTCGTTCATTTTCTTTTTGAGTATAGTAGTTGGCTCTTTGTTTTTAGTCGCACTTGAATATGCAGCAAATGCAGACTGGAGTACTCCTTTCAGAAGAGTAAGTGAATTTCTCGCCGCGGGATTACCGTTGTTATTAATATTTGCAATTCCTCTTATGTTCAACACAAGTAATTTGTTCCAGTGGTCGCATGCCGATATTATTAATTCAGATAAAATGCTTCAGGCTAAATCCGCTTATTTAAATACGCCGTTTTTTATGGTAAGAGTTTTTGCAATTATAGTCATTTGGATTTTCTTCTATTTTATGATTATAAAAAACTCAAGAAAGCAGGATGATACCGGCAACCAGGTGTTCACTAAAAGAAACATTACGCTCTCTGTAATATTTATCCCGATCTTTGCAATTACAATTACTCTTGTCGCAGTTGACTGGATAATGAGTCTTGAATCAAAATGGTTTTCAACAATATTCGGTGTT
>CAZUOC010000445.1:0-2780 GCA_964622335.1 uncultured Ignavibacteriaceae bacterium | reverse complement strand
CACCTTCCTGAACAACAAGTACTGTATCACCAATACCGGAGTCAATTAAGTCGAGTGCAATTATATCTTTTTTGCCTAGATATTTTCCTGAGAGATCGATTGCGTGAACAATAAGAAGCTTATGCCCTTTTAAATAAGAATTCTTTTGAGTAGAAACTACATTCCCTTTAACCTTTGCCAGCAGCAACTTCGTTTTCCTGATGATGTTTTTGTTCTTTTTTCTTTCTGAATAAAATTGAAAGCGGGAAGATCACTATATAACCAATAAAAAGAAGTATCGGGGCAGTTACTAATGATGCGGAACTATTCCAGGGTCCTTGTCCTAAAAAATAAAAGCCGGCTAAAATGAATACGAAACCAATTAAAAGGAAAATGTAATTTTCTTTTACCCAGTATATGTGGAAGGGGGATTCAAAAGATTTCTTTTGTGTGCGTGATTTTCTTTTCTGAATTTTTTTAGCCATATGAACTCCAAAAAAATAAAATAAAGCCCAGTAATGGGGAATCACTGGGCTCCGACTCATTAGCATCAAAGGGCAGGGGAGAACCCTTTGAAAGAGTCAATTAAAATATAACTTACTTGTTAAATATTGTCAAGTGTTTACTTATTTGCTTATTTGATACACAATCTTGCGGATTGTGTCAAATTGCAGGTAAGGATATTCTTCACGAATAGAATCAATAGCATCACCTGCACTAATTTTATTTGATCTAAGCTGTTTGAATTTCTTACGGATCTGGTAGTCTCTAACAGACTTTTCATCAATTAACCCCTGAGAATTCAGCAGATCAAAAATCTCGTCACTGATAAGATCAGACAACGGGTTGTCAATTTTCGCTTTTACTGTTTTCATAGCTCGCCTTTCTTTTTTGTTACTATTGCGTTAATGTTTCGTATCAGTTTACCCGTTCTCACTCCTTCTGTTAGTTACTCCAATAAAAACAAAAAAACCGACCAGAGAGATCCCTAAATCGGCATACTTTGCTACTCTGGATAAAAAATATAAACTATTTTATAATTTATACTAGTAGCAAATCGATCAATAAAGTTAAAGTTCCTTTTTATTTTCATCACTAAAATAGAAAAAAAATCAATTAAATCAAGAAAATAATTAACAATTAACTGTAAACTAATCATCACAAAAGTGTATTATTAACAAGGATTTGTATTGAAAGTACAATTTTTATTCCGTTTATTATAATAGTATATTTTTATGGTATTTGACGGGGAAAGTATGAAAAAGTTTCAGCTCATCTTAAAAATTATTCTGCAAAGAGGATCGCAACTCTTTTTATTCTTCAAAAAGAAAATAATTTTGGCAAAATAAGGTCTGAAGAAAATGAAAAAATTACTTTGGATTTTATTAATATTTTTTACAAATCAAATTTCAGCGCAATGGATTGTTAAAAATCTTAATATCGGAGAATCACTAACAACAATATTTTTTCTTGATAAAGATTATGGATGGATCGGTACTTATAATGGGACAATATTAAAATCAACCGATGGAGGAAAAAGGTGGTTTCAAACTGCACAACTTTCAAATATAGTTGACATAAAATTTATTAATCGCGATTTAGGATTTGCAGTTGGTGGAACAAACAATGGTTCATTATATAAAACGTTGGATGGAGGAAGTCACTGGGAAAAAATTCATGAAAATACACTTCCTCCAGTTGGTATATTTTTCTTAAACGAAAATACTGGATGGGTATTTTATTTTGGTGCGGTTTTTAAAACTGAAGATGGCGGCAGTACTTGGAAAAGCCAATTTCAAAAAGAAGTTAATTACAACCTAATTTTTAATTTATTCTTTGAAGATCTAAATAATGGCTGGCTAAGCACTAGGGATGGAACATATAAGACAACAAATGGTGGAGATAATTGGAATTTAGTACCCGATTTAAATTTCGAAAAGGTTTTTTTTATAAATGAAAACGAAGGTTGGGCCTTCGCTAAAGGAGAATTAAATTATACAAATGACGGTGGAACAACCTGGAGAGTAATAGCTTCTCTTTATGACGCTTATAGAAACTCTTTAAAATTTATAGACGATAAGATAGGTTATATAATTGTTGAAGAAGGAAATCACGATAATATTAAAAAAACTACAGACGGTGGACATACTTGGCAAGTTGCCGATATTTACCATTCAATTGACGCATATTTAAAACTAACATGTATAACCTTCCAGGGTGGGGAACAAAACCTTTTTGTAATTGGATCAGAAACAAATTTAGTTGACTATAAAATCACTAGTTATTTATTTAGTTCCGAAAACTCAAAAAAAATATTTATCCAGCAGCCTAATGGCGGCGAAACAGTTTATAGTAATTATCAATATCAAATTAAATGGGGTTATTCCAACTTAAGTAATTCATTAATCAAAATTGAATATAGTATTGATAAGGGCAGCACTTGGAATATGGTCGCTGATTCAATTAATATAAATTCTTTGCAATATCTATGGAAAACCCCAGATATTTTCAGTTCTGACAATTCATTATTAAAATTATCATCTTATAACGATAATCAAATATTTGATATCAGCAATTCAACTTTCACGATCATTAATGACCCTCGGAAACTGACATTGAAAATTGATTTGGCTGGGAAAACATTTTACGAAGGTGATACTTTAACAGTAGAATGGGATGCCAATTACAGTACAACCTCAAATTTAATTATCAAGCTGAGCAGTACTTATAATAGTCAGCAATATGAAGTTCCTATTCAAGCAAAAATGAAAAAAATAGTTTTACCGGCGTATCAAGACTAT
>CAZUOC010000444.1:0-2780 GCA_964622335.1 uncultured Ignavibacteriaceae bacterium | reverse complement strand
TAATTGTAAGTCCCCTGACCTTTCTCATTACTCCTTCTGCTTCAATTTTGGTTTCTTCAACAAGTGAAGGGCTCGGTGCCCGGACATTTATTGTAATTGTATTCCATGATTGTCCTAAGAAATTTTTAAATACTGTACCGATAGGTATAAATACCTGGTTATCGGGATTCCACGGTCCTAATATAAAGCTTCCCTGCTCTGCAAGAACTCCAACTACCAGATAATTCACTCCCCCGATTTTAATAGTTTTATCCAATGCATCTCCAAGAGGGAAAAGATTTTTTGAAATTTCACTCCCTATTACAGCAACCTGACGTGAACTTCTGCTTTCGATTTCTGAATAGAACCTGCCCATACTAAAGGTGAAGTTTGTTGTTTTTACGTAATCAGAATTAGAACCATTAAGCCAAACACTTTCAACACTTCTGTCACCGTACTTAACCGTTTGCCTACTGCTTATAACAGGGGCAACGGCTGCTGGCATTTTAGCAAGTTCCTTAAACCTATCGAAATCATCCATAGTAATATTTCGGCGTGCTCTGATTTTCCACCAATCTTCATTAGTAAACCATGCCCATTTATCAATATAAAGAACATCTGTACCGAGCGCACTAATGCCGTTCTGAAAAGAATTGTTAATTCCTTTAATAGCGGTACTCATAACTACAACCGCGGTAATACCGATTATTATTCCGAGCATTGTTAAAGCGGATCTGATTTTATTAGTCCTTATAGCCCGGAGAGCAATCAGCATACTCTCTTTAATCTCGAATAATAATGTTCTCATTTTATCCTCCTGATTTTTATACGCCCGCTGCTTTTACTTTTGGAAGTTTCCTATTCTCTACTTTTTCATCACTTTCAATTAAACCATCTCTTAATCTTAATATTCTTGCAGCATGTTCCGCAATATATTCTTCGTGTGTAACAAGAATAATTGTATTTCCTTTATCATGAATCACTGTCAACAAACCCATAATTTCTTCACCTGTTTTTGAGTCGAGGTTACCTGTAGGTTCATCAGCAAGAATAATTGACGGTTTTGTAACAAGTGCACGTGCAACAGCAACTCTCTGCCTCTGACCTCCGGAAAGCTCATTGGGTTTGTGGTGCATACGATCTTTAAGACCTACATCAATTAATGCCTGCTCTGCTCTTTCCCTTCTATCCGCATGTTGAATACCTGCATAAATTAATGGTAATTCAACATTATGCAAAGCATTGGAACGAGCCAGAAGATTAAAGGTCTGAAAAACAAAACCTATTTCTTTATTTCTTATTGCGGCCAGTTGGTTATCATTCATATCACTGACACTTACATTATTGAAATCATATTTACCGGATGTAGGGGTATCGAGACAACCAAGAATATTCATAAGTGTTGATTTACCGGATCCTGAAGGACCCATTATTGCAACATATTCATTCTTATCAATTCTTAGTGACACGTCCCTTAAAGCAAATACTTCTTCAGACCCAACCTGGTAAATTTTTGCAATATGTTCAATGTTAATTATATTCATTTTAAATCCGCTTTTAATTAATTATTCGCTTTGTCTCCGGGACCATTTTTCCCTTTATTCTCTACTCTCACAGTAGAACCATCGTTTAATTCTCTCGATATAGCCCTGTAACTCCCGGAAACAACTTCTTCATCACCCGATAATCCGGATTTTATCTGAATATAATTGTCATTACTAATGCCGGTTTCAACATTTACTTTTTTTGCTTTCCCATTCTTAATAGTAAATACAATCTCCTGAATCTTTTTTTCCGGTTTCTTGTTATTTGCCTGTACTGCTTCAGCTCCGTCTTCTTCCTTCATTTGGTCCATATTGAAATCAGATCTTGCTGTAACACTTTGAATAGGTATACTCAATACTCCCTGAACAGTTTCAGTCTGAATATCAGCGTTGCATGACATTCCCGGTCTTAAAGCATCATCGGGAGAAATTAATTTAATTCTTACTTCGAAGTTAACTACCTGTTCCTGTGTACCAAGACCAGTTGTAATTGCGCTGTTGCCGATCTGGGTAACGAGACCTTTAAAAACCCTGTCTCCGAATGCATCTACTTTAATATTTGCAGTATCATTCTTAGAAATAAGCACAACATCATTTTCATCAACTTCAACTCTTGCCTCAATATTTGTGAGATCGGAAACAGTCATTATATCTGTTCCCATACTATAACCGCTTCCAAGAACCCTTTCACCTAACTCAACATTCAACTGTGTAACTACACCATCAATCGGAGAATAAATAGTAGTTTTATTCAACTGATCTATAATTTCTTTAAGTGAAGCTTTATTCTGAAGTACATTTGCCTGTGCACCATCATATTGAGCTTTTGAAGATAAATAATTGCTCTTTGCAGTTTCAAGCTCAGAATCGCTGGCAAGATTTTTATCGTGAAGCTCTTTTAGCCTGTCATAATCAGATGTTACTTTATCGAGTCCAGCTTTACGCATCTGCAGGTCAGCTTCCGAAGCTTGCAGGTTAGCCTGTGCCCTTTCTTTCTGGGCAACATAAGCATCGCCTTTTATCTTAATTAGTAATTGTCCTTTTTTAACTCTATACCCTTCCTTAACAGGAAGAGATACTATTTCACCCGTCACCTCAGAAGTAATAGAAACTTTATATTCGGGATTTATTTTGCCTGTTGCTGCTACAGTCTGAGTTATATCTCTCTTCTGCACTTTTTCAATCTGGACGGCAACTATCTCTTCTTTACTCCCGCCAAGAATGGCAATTAGGATAAGTGCCAGAAGTAAAACTCCG
>CAZUOC010000443.1:0-2786 GCA_964622335.1 uncultured Ignavibacteriaceae bacterium | reverse complement strand
TGGGACATTTTTTCTCTTCCTTATTTCAGCACTAAAATCTTCTAATTCATTTTTATCCGGCAAATCCCCCGTCAAAAGTAAATAATAAATTTCCTCAGGAGATTTTTCAACAAGATCCTTAAGATATCTTCCTCTGATTATAAGTCCCTCCTCTTTAGGAACCCTGGATGTATCACAAATCAGCGCCCTGATATCACGCATTCCACCATAAACCTGATTTATAGTAACTTCGGATATTACTTTTTCACCTGCTTTATCTAGTACTTCGTGTGCTTCCTTACGCCAGTAAGTAATTTTTTCGGATAGTTTATCGAATATTTTTGACATAAATTTACTGTAAAAGATGAGTTTAATTAAAGAAAATTTGATGGCTAAATTACCCCTTTTTTTTAAGTATTTCAATGCAGTAAAGTACCAAATGGCATTGCCATTTATATTTTATTTAAAGATTTTTTCAATGTTATTATTAGTGAAAAAAGAACTAATGACTGTGGTTTCAAAAACATTCGGAGCACAAAATATTGGAGTGATTTTGAAAGAAATTGAGCTCAAGTATTTCTAATAAAACTTATATTACCCTTCTTAATTATTAACTAATTCTAAACTCTGTAATTAAAAAAATTGTCTAAACTCAAAATAGTAATAACTCTTCTGGTAAATTGTTTTTATATCACTTTTGCTCAGAACCTGGAATATGAAAATAACTGGGACAGAAATCTTGAAGGAAAAACTATCAGCAAGATTTTCTTAAGAACCTTAAACGTAGCCGGTGAATCAATAAATGGAACTGCTTCTTCTGACAGCACCTGGTTTAACAACCTTGCAAATTCATTCCATTACAAAACCAGGAAATGGGTTATCAGGGAAAGATTATTGTTTGACGAGGGAGACAAATTAAATTATCGTACTCTTTATGAAAGTGAAAGATTACTAAGAAGCAGCAATCTCTTTTTAGATGTGAAAATAAATGTATTTCCTTCTGCCATTTCTAAAGGCGAAGTTGAAGTTGTGGTGATAACAAAAGACAGGTGGACGTTAACTTATCTTGCTTCATACAAGCCTGGTGATAAATCAGGATATCTTGGGTTAAAGGATAATAATTTTATCGGGCTCGGACATACAGCACAAGCAGAGATTACTTATAACAACGATCCTTCTGCTGGGATGGGTGGGAAAATCGGTTATACTGTATCAAACATTAAAGGAACTTACACAGATTTTCATTTAAACATTGAAGCCAACAAAAAATACGACATCAAAAGCATTGGTTTAGCAAAGCCATTTATAACTTACCAAACGGAGTGGATTGCCGGCTTCGAACTAAAATGGGAGAGGAACACTTATGATACCTTTGATCAAAATAGTAGTCTAATCCCTCTTCCATTGAAAAAAAGTTACCAGGATTTGTGGGCAGGAAGAGCTTTTTCTGTAAACCTTGCTAACAACTTTAAAAAAAGTAATTCCAATTTAATCACTTCACTTAGGATATTGAGTCTTAATCACTCGGAGAGACCGTACAACCCTATGCAATACCGCATTTTTGAAAACAGCACTATGTTGCTTTTAGGAATTGGATTAGTAAGTAGAAGTTTTTATAAAGACAAGTTTGTCCAGCAGTTTGGAACAATAGAAGATATCCCTGTTGGTGAATCAATCAGTCTTTCAACCGGTCCCGAAAAAAGAGAATTGAGCGACAGATGGTACATAGGTCTTGAAACTGCTTATTCAAGTTGGTATGACGACTATGGTTATTTCTCCGGAAGAGTTGGCATCAGTGCCTTCAGGAGCAACAATCGATGGGAACAAAATACTTACAGGCTTAGTTTGTTATACAATACTTATCTCTATAAATGGAATATTTGGAGATACAGACTCTTTATGAATTACAATTTACTTCTTGGTTACAATAGAATATCGGGTGAACAAACATATTTATATTCCGGCACCGGTTTACGCGGATTCAATAAAACTTATATTTCCGGGACTAAAAGAATGGTGCTGAATTTAGAAGCAAGAATATTTAGTCCATACGAATTACTTGGATTTGTAATCGGTGGAGTTGTCTTTTCAGACTTTGGATTAATCGCTGAATCAAACAGAGGTTTTTTAAGCAGCAAGTTCTATCAAGGCTATGGAGCCGGATTCAGGATCAAGAATGAATCCATCATTAGTGCTGCATTCGAGCTTGTTTTTGTTTTTAATCCATATAATCCTCAAAATAAAGGAGCAGCTTTTTCCGTTCTGTTATCAACAAACTTTGCTATTGGGATAAGAGAAATTGGATATTCTAAACCTTTTGTAGAACCTTTTTGACTTTACTAATTTTATTGATGCAAAAGTTGTGAACTCAATTTTTTTTATCTTTAAGAATTGAAATGAAGACTTCACGAATAAAAATATTAATTATTCTTTTGATTGGAATTATATTCTCAAATAGTACCCTTGCTCAGGGGGATACTACTTTAAGCTTAGCTTATAAAAGGAATAAACCAAACAAAAGACCGACTCCATTTTATCAACCTGATTTAGCTTATAGATTATGGCAGCAATTTAATTTAATAAGAGAAGCCAATTCCGGAAATGCTTTTGCACAGCATGAACTTGGGCTAAGATATTTGTTAGGAGACGGAGTTCCTGCCGATACCGTTATTGGAGCTACGTGGATTAAGAAAGCTGCAGATAAAAATTTAACTTCGGCAATCTTTAATTACGGAATTCTTCAACTCCATGGTTGGGGAGTAAAATGGAATCCCTTCAAAGCGTACGAATATTTTAAAAACGCTGCA
>CAZUOC010000442.1:1674-2799 GCA_964622335.1 uncultured Ignavibacteriaceae bacterium | reverse complement strand
CTATTGGAGATATGCTCTCCCCGGGAGATTTCAACGGAGACGGAAGCTCCAATATCGCTATTTTCCGGCCCTCTTCCGGTTTTTGGGCGGTGAAGAATCTCAGTCAAATTTATTTTGGGCAAACTAATGATTACCCGCTGCCGGTATATTACCGGGGATTGGACTCGGATTGCGACGGCCTGCCTGACTGGTGGGAGGAAAAATATTTTGGTATAGGTAATTTGGAACAGAAACCCCAGGATAACGACGATGAAGATGGATGTAATAATCTTACTGAATACATAGAGGGGAAAGACCCTACTACGCCTGATTGCTATTCGCCTACGCCCTCCCCGGTTCCTACTGCGACTCCCCCGGATCTTATCTATAGCTTTCCCTTAAATTCAAATCCCGGCTGGTCTGTGGAAGGCGATTGGGCTTTTGGACAGCCGACCGGTGAGGGAGGAGGTGAATTTGGATATCCCGATCCCAGCAGCGGTCATACCGGGGATTATGTTTATGGATATAATTTGAGTGGGGATTTCCCGAATAATATGCCCTGCTCATATTATCTTACGACTTCACCACTGGATTGCTCCGGCAGGAAAAATGTTCACTTAAAATTCTGGCGCTGGCTTAATATCGAGCGCAGTGTATATGATCACGCTTCCATTCAAGCATCCACAGATGGCTCATCCTGGATAGCTATTTGGGAAAATCCGGGAGACGTATGGACGACGGATTCGGAATGGTCGCAGTTTGAATATGATTTATCATCTATAACAAATGGCCAATCTTCATTTTATATTCGCTGGGGAATGGGGCCAACCACTGAATGGGTTCCGGCTTCCGGCTGGAATATCGACGATATAGAAATAAGGGGTATTCGTATAACTCCAACTCCAACCCCTACTCTTACTCCCACTCCGAGTATTACTCCAACTCCATCTATTACTCCAACTCCCAGCACTACTACTACGCCAATTCCTACTCCAACACCTGATTACATTGAGCCGGTATTCCCGCCCTCTAGTTCATCGGGCGATTCAGTTCCCTATGTCATTATTACCAATGAAACTTTAAGAGACGCCGATGTATAACCAAATTTCCAGACCTTATTATTTCATAGATTAAGCAAAGGAATGC
>CAZUOC010000442.1:344-1664 GCA_964622335.1 uncultured Ignavibacteriaceae bacterium | reverse complement strand
TTATTACCACCAAGCAGATAGATAATGAATATTCTGGATTAGGGCCGGATGGAGGAATAGATCTTCAAACCAAGATCAGGCAATTCATTAAAGATGCTTATGACAATTGGGAGACTGATTATGTCCTTCTCGGAGGGGATGAGTTTGTTATTCCTCCCCGATATTTTTATGTTTGGACTCATAGTGGTTATCAACCTCCTGATCCACGGGGCTCTCACCATGTCCCCGCCGATATCTATTATGGCTGCCTTTATTCAACTGGAAATGAAGATACCGGCTTTGATTACGATCAGGATGGCTGGTATGCGGAAACAGATGACGGCCCCGATGGCAGCGAAGTTGATCTCTTATCGGAAGTATCAGTGGGCAGGAGTTCAATTAAAAATTCATCGGACCTTAGAAATATTGTAAGTAAGATAATTAATTATGAAACTACCACCGCTCCGTATTTACATAAAATATTGTATACGTCATTAAAATACGGCAGACCTCATGGAGACATGATGTTTTGGGGTAATACCGAAAATGTTTCCTTTAATGGCTTAAATAAACTGCCATTTTTCAATGAATTGGAATCAATGTATGCCGGCGGCGGGGTTTGGGGCGGAGAAGATATCATAGAACAAATCAACGACTCCAATGATTATAATCATATATTTATGGATATGGATCATGGTACTGTTTTTATGGCTGGTGGAATGCTTACAGATGCATATGATGGCAATAATACCCTGGGCAATATGAAAAATTCGCTTCCCTTTCTTTCGCATTTTGCCGGGTGCAATAGCGGGAGTTATGATGTGTTACTTGGACCTTCCAAAGAAATAAAATCATTTAGTAATAAATCTCTTGGATTATTGATCGGTAATTTTTTAGTAAATACCCCTTATAATTATCTTGATGTAATAGTTACGGTTAATGGGGTGGATAAAATCATGCTCAGTAGCTTTAATGGGACCGGATTTTCAGAAACAATTGATATAGCCGATCAAGATGATGGAATTGATGGACCTACCTGGATGGTCAAAGATGATTTCGATTCAAATGGTTGGTCGGATTTAGCTGTGGTTAATAGCAATGTCACTTCTTTTTCTGTATTGACCGCTGATGGAACCCAAAATTATTTCACGTCAACTTATGATGATCTTCCCGGGAATGCTAAACACTTAACGACAATCGATTTTGATGGTGACGGTGATTCCGATCTGGCTATCACCTATGTTTCAACTGAGATGGGGATCAGGCTTTATGAAAATACCGATGGGTATTTTAATTACTATGAAGATATGGAACTTCCCTGGAGTGGGATAACAGAAGAAG
>CAZUOC010000442.1:0-334 GCA_964622335.1 uncultured Ignavibacteriaceae bacterium | reverse complement strand
GCAATAAGGACCTGGCAGTAACCTCCGATGCTGATAAAGTGTATGTACTCTTTGGAAATGGGGATGGAACCTTCAGCAGTTATCAATCTTATTCTACAGGGACAACACCAAAATACATCTGTTCCGGTGATTTTAATAGCGATGGTTTGGATGATTTCGCGATTCCTTGTAATGGAGATACAAATTTTGATCCTCTTACACCTCATGTCTCAGAAACATGGATATTTTTAAATGACCATACCTCGCCGGGATCGTTTTTTAATTCCCAGACTATCTATCAGGGAGAGGAACCTAATTTCATTAGCAGCGTTGATTTGAATAAAGATGGAAATTT
>CAZUOC010000441.1:0-2800 GCA_964622335.1 uncultured Ignavibacteriaceae bacterium | reverse complement strand
ATATGGTGTTAATGTATGATAAGGAAAGTGAGCTTATTAAAACAATTACTAATTTACTTTTATCCAAATTTGATTTAAGTTCTTGGAACCATTGCTTTCCCAGTGGAATATCACCAGGGTCACTACTGACAAATGTTTTTACTTGCCCTAAAAAAGATTTTTCAATCCACTCTTTTAAAGTTGTAGCTAACTTTGCATCCTCATTTATATGACTGAGAAAAACATTCTTCATAAAAACTAATTTAGTTCAAATATATTTTTCATAATCTTTCAATCTTGTAATTTTGCAATCTTTCAATTTCTGTTCCTTTCAATGTCGCTGATTTTGTCCAATCTTCTCTGGTGTCTTCCTCCTCCATAGTTTGTATTTAACCAGACTTCAAGAATAGATTTAATTGTTTCTTCTCCAAGAGCTTTTGCACCAAGGACAAGAACATTTGCATTGTTATGTTCTCTTGCACTTCGTGTAGAGAATTCATTGTAGCAGGTTGCGGCTCTTATTCCCCTGAGTTTATTTGCAGTAATAGCAGAAGGAATTCCGGTTGCATCTACAACAATTCCAAAATCTACAATCAAACTTTGTACTTTTTCTGCAACTGCTAAAGCAAAATCCGGATAGTCACATGACTTTTCATCGAATGTTCCGACATCAATTACTTCAAATCCTTTTTCAGTGAGAATCTTTGAAAGAATGTTTTTTACTTTAAATCCTGTATGGTCACTGCCGATTGCAGCTTTCTTTAATCTTACAGAAGTGTTTAGAAAGTTTTCTGCATTGTTTATTCTTGCAGCTTCTTCTTTCGTTACTATTTTTAAACCGAGATCTTTTACCTTGTCCTGGGCAAGAGAAGTTAAAATTTCATTTTCGCCAATTGGGATTATTTTTACTCCTGATTTGTGAAGTTTTATAATATCTAACTCGGTTATAAGTTTTTTCATAACGCTAACCTTCAAGGTTAAGGTATATAAAACGATGTGTTAACCTTGAAGGTTTCTACCTCCTATAAATGCTCAGTCAATTTATTTATTTTAAGATGATCTACAACCTTTCTTACATCCTGGCTATGATCTCTTCTGCAGACAAGCAAAGCATCATTTGTATTTATGATTATTAAATTCTCAACGCCAATTACAGCTGTAAACTTATTAGGTGAAAATATCAGAGAGTCAACAGTCATATCTGTAAAAACATTCCCTTTTGTTGCGTTTCCATCTCCATCTTTTTCAGATAACTGATAAACCTCTTCCCAGCTTCCAACATCACTCCACATAAAATTACCCTTGGTCAAATAAACGTTGCTCGATTTTTCCATAATGCCGTAATCAATAGAGATATTTCGCAATTGTCCATAAACGTTCGTAACAGTTTTATCAAATTCGGATGTGTTCAAATCTTTTTCGATTTTCTGTAAGCCTTCGTGTAATTCCGGCATGAGAGTTTTCATCTCTTCGATTATTGTATCAACCCGCCAGATGAACATGCCACTGTTCCAGAAAAAATCTCCGCTTTCAAGAAATCTTACCGCAGTTGCATAATTCGGCTTTTCAGCAAATGTAAATACCCTGTGAATATTAGTATCAATTTCTTTTTCATCAATCTGAATATAACCATAACCTGTTTCGGGTCGGCTTGGCGTAATGCCTATAGTAACCAGCCCTTTTGAATCATAAGCAAATTTAATTGCAGTATTCAATGTTTTGTGAAATGATTCAACGTCTCTAATCAAATGATCGGAAGGTAAAGTTATCATAACGGCATCAGACGCCTTGGCTTTAAGCACAACTACCGAAAGCCCGATACAAGCAGCAGTATTTCTTCCAAACGGTTCACATATAATATTTTCAGGTGGAATCTGTGGAAGTTGCCTTAATATTTCCGGTTGCTGTATTTTATTTGTCGCGATAAAAATATTTTCATAACTAATAACATCTTTCAATCTTTCAACGGTATCCTGTATTAAGGTATTCTCACCGAAAATTTTAAGAAGCTGCTTTGGCGTTTTTTCTTTACTGCTTGGCCAGAATCTTGAACCAACTCCCCCAGCCATTATAACGGCATAAACTTTCATTCTTCTTCCTTCTTTTTTAAAGTATTTATATTAATTCCAAAACTCTCAGCCTTACCGAGAAAATCTGAAATATTGACCTCTTTTCCTCTTACAACGGCAGCTATAACTATTAAACAAGATCTCAGCGACTCAATAGTATCTTTTTCTGTTTTGAGTGTTCCGGTTTTTATTAATTTTAATGAATTTGAAACAATAGAATGCATGTTCGACAAAATATCAAAACCATTCTTTTGAGAAAGCTCCGAGTTTTTTCTCATTATTTCAGCAAAGTCATCAATCTTTTGGGGTAAGATTTTTCCTTCTGCTATTTCAGTTAAGACCGAATCCATAGGTTTAATCTGCTTCAGAATTGCTTCTTCAAATCCTGCAAATGATGTGTCCTTATCCTCTTTAGTTATCTTTATCTCATTAATATCATCAGCCGGTTTTTCAACTTCTGTTTCAGCTTCAGCTACAGCATTTTCTTTTTGATCATCTCTGAGTTTGCCTAAAGCAATTCTCAGGTTATTGTTATCGCCGTCCAACAACTGATTTAAATCTTTAACAAGTTGTTGACTATGAGCTTTAAACTTTTCAGATAGTGTAAGAATATCGATCGGTCCTTTGGTAAGATAAGAATACATTTCATGCAGTTTAATAGCCATTGTAGAAAACTCAGTTATTTTCTTCATTTTAATAATCTCTTCTTCAAGAGAATTCGATTTTTGTAAAACATCTCTGATTAGTGATAT
>CAZUOC010000440.1:0-2816 GCA_964622335.1 uncultured Ignavibacteriaceae bacterium | reverse complement strand
AACTCAACTGAATATGTACCGGCTGACTTTTGTTCATTTACCAATTCTTTTACCTCTCTTCCGAGAATATCATATACTTTTATCACGACTCTTTCATTATCAGGTAAAGTATAATTTATTATTGTTACAGGATTAAAAGGATTTGGATAACTACTTGTGCTGAATCCCTGGTTATTATTAATCGCTGTTTTTTCTTTTATTATTTTGCCTGCATCTACTCCTAAAAGCCTTAGTTCATCCTTTGCATATTCAATAATAGATTCATCGGGATAAGTCTCGACTAAGTTTGTAAAACACTCTACAGCTTTATCGGGATTTTTTAAGTCATATAAATAAATCTCTCCCTTTGTAAATAATACATCGGAGTTGAAGCTATTATCATTTCCTTTTGTTTTTAACAATTCATCTGCAGTTTTTATTGCATTTTCAAAATCTTTTTGTTCACTATAATATGTTATCAATGAACGTTTTGCTGCACTGTGTAAATTAGCAAAATTATTATCTTTCAATATATAATTAAGATACTCATACATTCCCTCATAATCCTTAAGCAAGGCATAAAAGCCCGTAATCTTACGAATAGCCGACTTTGAGAATTCGGATTCAGGGTAATCCTCAATATATTTTTTGAAATCTTCGCTTATTGAAATAAATTCATTATTGAATTTATTTTCGTCGAACAATCTTTTATCCGATATATCAGCCTTGATCCTTCTTGATAAATTCATAGCGCTGTCAACCAATGATTTATAATCTCTAATGGCGGGCTTTTCATTATCCTGAGCGGTATTGCTAAAATTTTCTGTTATATAATTTTCGTTGGTTGTTACACCTTGTTTTGCTAAGCTATTACAATTGTATGCTGTGTATATATCCACATCGCCGTATGTAACCGGAGTTCCATTATTATAATAACAATACCATGCCTCAATATTGCTATATCGCCCGGAGTACAGGTCATAATTATTGGTACCACATAATGATGTATTATTTACGTCAATATATGAACCGTCAGCACGGATACCATTATTATTATCTTCAATCCAGCCATACACCTCGCCATCACTCGCCGCAGTTAAAATTCCATTGGAGAAATTTGAGATTATGCCTCCATAATAGTTGAAATAATCGCTGCTGATAAAATGAATACCGTTGTATGTACCACTGCCTACAACGCTGGCATCAACGAGCGATGCACCTTCGCTATAACTGAAATTAATTTTATCACATGAAAAGCTGCTAATGTCGGTATATATGGATGAATAGACCGTCAGTTGTCCGTCAAGTATCGCCCAGCCTTGTGTTTCACCCCATAAATGTATAAAGTCTTTATCATTAATAGTTACATTTTCCGTATGCGTTCCGCTTGTCATTATAATTTGATTATAATCAGAAGCGTTGCTACATGCAATTTGCACAGTACAGCATAACCCTTTTATAACAGAGCCGGCTTTTATAGTTGCTGCTAAGCCGTTTATTGTTGCATCGACTCCTTTTGTAATAGTACCACCCGTTGAAATAATTGAATAACGAGAACCGCCATTAAGTAAATTAACTGTTGCTGTTGAAGCTATAGTTAATGTCTTACCTGAAGGGACATAAACATTACCTGACAACTGAACATAATCAGTCCATGTTTGACTGTTCTGCAATGTACCGGATACAGTTTGAACATCATTACCTATCTCACGTAAATAAAAATCGTGTGCTATTGTATTTAGATGACTGCCATTATAATCAAAAATATCAGCGTCTAAAATAGCCTTCCGGTATTGAAGGAAAGTAGCATCATAAGGAATAGCATCCAATCCGTCATATATTATCTCATCGGCAGCAGTGGGACCCAAATCATCACGTATGTCCCACAAGCATGCCGACCATAACTCACCACCAAAATGTGGCTCATGTAAACCATAATTTATATCATCATAAATATAGGATTCTTGATCGTCATAGGCTGAATAATCCGCAATCCTTGGGTCAGTCATATCCCGTTGATTAATTTCTTCAATGTATGAAAAATATTCATTGATTAAAGAACGACCAGTAATGCTTCCGGCAAAATAATCGGAATTACCTTCATTAATTGCTCCTGCTTCATCGTTATTATCATCAAGCCCTGCAATATAATCTGTAATAGCATGTGTATATTCGTGATATATAACTTTATCTTCGAGAGCGGCAGAATGGTAATCAGATACCTGGTTGTCAGTAAATCTTATATGATGATCGCTTGGATAGTAACCGGTTTAACTATGATAGGACCCATAATGGGCATGGGCTGTTATTTGTGTAAACTCATCGAATCCCAAACCACGGAAAAAAGTTGCAATTTTATCCACATGATAATATAAATTTGCCTCATCAAAATGTGTATCACCGGTTGAATATCTGAAATCATTATTCGCATTGTAAGCTCTGCTTACATCCTCATTTAAAATATTAGCATAAGTTCCCTGCAAATACCCGTTTTCAAATAAATTTGGTAAAGGAGATATTGTTGTATAAGAGGCATCAAGCCCGGGATGTCTCAAATAGGCATTTGCCTGAGAGGTACGCATAACATCGTCAGTTAATTCCAGCACATTGCTGTTAAAGGCATCTATTATATAGCACCAGCTTTCACCTTCCCTTTCACCTGCTACATGGAGTTCGTATGCAAGGTAACTAATATTTTCTTTACTATATATAATTAACTCGGAAGATAAAGCAAGGTCTTTTAAGTTCTTTCCTTCCGGTGGATTTTTTAATGCAGCTTGGAGTGCTTCACCGGATGATATTTGGGGCTTTGTATCAATGTTAATATCCTTATAAAA
>CAZUOC010000439.1:0-2818 GCA_964622335.1 uncultured Ignavibacteriaceae bacterium | reverse complement strand
GGCTATTCAACACGTATAGATGGGAAAAACAAAAATTTTAAACTTACAGATGCGGAAGCTCGTTCATGCAAATTTTGGATATGACTCTGTAACACCTAATTAAATTATTTCAATTACAATTATTAAAGGAGAGACAATGAAAACTTTATTTGCATTTCTTTTTGTGTTCATCGCATTTATTTCGATGAACAAAACAATCCTAGCTCAGGAGGAGCAGGGTAATGTTTTTGTAACCACAAATTATGAAAGAGCTTTCCCGGATGACGGTTCCGGAAGAGAACTCGATTCTCTTACTACACTTTTAATGAATACCATTTATGGAAGCGATAATGAATATGTTGTGAGCTTTAAAGTCTTGCGTCATTGGTGGGGACATGATAACAGGGACTTCATCCAGATCATTGAAGTAAAATCCTGGGATGATATTCCAAAGGCTAATCAAAAAACCACCGAACTATTCAAGAAAAAATGGTCGACTCAGGAAGAACGGGATGCATTTAACGATACGTACAGTAAATACTTTACCGGTAAACACTCAGATGAGATTTACAGGGAAGTTGTTTTTAATGAATAATTTTAATTAAAAAATATTCATAAACGAACGGAGAAAAGCGAATGTCAAAAGAAGAAGATGTCCGTAAAACATCGATGCAGTTCTACAATGCTTTAACCGACATGGGAAATGGGATAGCTGGAGAAATGGAAGGAATCTGGTCGCATGATGAAAGCATAACAGCTATGCATCCAATCGACGGCAGGGATCTCGGATGGACTGCCGTTAAGAATTCATTCGATCAAGTTGCCGGAATAGCAACTGATGGGAAGATCGAATTGAAAGATCAACTTATTCGTGTTATAGGTGATGTAGCTTACGAGATAGGTACTGAAACAGGGAAATTTAAGCTTGCCGGAAACGAAGTTAAGATAGGACAACGAGTCACTAACATTTATCAGCTTAAGGATGGACAGTGGAAGGTGATTCATCACCATGCAGATATATCTCCGGCAATGCTTGATGTTCTCAGTAAATTAAAACCTTAAAGTAAAAAAGTAGAATAGCAAGTTCTTAATTTTGAATTCAAATAACTGGTTCACTAACTAAAAAAGGAGTAGCTCTATGAAAAACTTATTCTCAATTCTTTTTCTGTTCATTGTATTTATTTCAATGAACAGTACATTAAAAGCACAAGAAGCTCAGGGAAATGTATTTATAGTAACAAACTATGAGAGAGCTTTCCCTGAAGACGGTTCTGCAACAGAACTCGATTCACTTACTACGCTTTTAGCAAACACAATTTACGGAAGTGATAATGAATATGTAGTTAGTCAAAAAGTTCTCCAGCATTGGTGGGGACATAACAACAGGGATTTTATCCAGGTTGTTGAAGTAAAATCGTGGGACGATGTTATCAAAGCTAATCAAAGAGCAACTGAACTTTTTAAACAAAAATGGTCAACAGAGGAAGAAAGAGAAAATTTCAACAAAGCAAACGGAAAGTATTTCACCGGTAAACACTCAGATGAAATTTACAGGGAAGTTGTTTTCGATAAGTAGATTATAGTATCCAGGATCGAATTTATAAAGGAGATAATGAAAAAGTTATCTCCTTTAATTATTAAAATTTTGGTAATAAGCCAAATAAAATAAATACTAAATAAAAGGAAGAAAAATGAAACACTTTAAGGTATTTCTAATCGTTTTTATTTTTGCAGTTTTAGCAGGCAGTGCTTTCGCAGGAGATAAAGAAGATGTGCAAGCTTTAGCTACTAAAACAGCTGAGGCCTTCAATCAACATGATTTCACAACATACTGGTCATATTTCACAACTGATAACACAGAATTTCCTTATGTAGTATCTCCATTGCGTCACGATGCTGCTATGTGGAAAAATTTTATTGAAGGAACAGCAAATCTTGCTTATGTAAATTATCACGAACAAGATTATGAAGTTCAAATTTATAACGGAGATGCTGCGGTTGTTACGGGTTACTACACGTTCTCTTGGATGGAAAAAGGTGGACAGATGAACTTCCAAAGCGGCAGAGCCAGCTTTTTTGCGGTAAAGCAAAATGGAAAATGGCTTATTGCACATATGCACTTTTCGAAAATGTTTTAGAAATCATAAACAAAACCCGGTTTACCGGAAAGGTGAGTAAATGAAATTATTCCTGGAAAGAGGTCTTTTCTTAAAAGCTCTTATTCTTACGGCACTATTCTTTTTTATTTCAGGATGCCAGCAGGAAACCGAAAAAGAAAAAAGTAATGACAACAACGAAGCTTATAAAAAAACAATGAATCGGTTAATCGATGATGTTTGGAATAATCAAAATCTAGATATTCTACCTGAAGTTTTTACTGAAAACGTTGAAATGCATCTTGGTGGAATGGATTATAATCTGAAAGGAATTCCAAACGTTCGTGAAAAATATATTCGTCCAACTTTGGTTGCTTTTCCGGATATCCAGCATGGATATGACAAACTTCTTATTGATGGTGATATGATTGCAATGATGTTTTATGGTGAGGGAACTCATAAGGAAGAATATGACGGAATTCCGGCAACAAACAAAGTGTTGCATTATCGTGGAATGGCATTCTTTAGAATGGAAGGTAATCGAATTGCAGAGGTTTGGACTCATTCAAATTGGGCAACAAAATTCGCAGAATTAACTAATTAATTTAAATATATGTAATAGAAAGAAATATTAATCATAATTCACTAAACAAAAAGGAGATAGTGTTATGAAACAGTTAAGTAAAACAATTCTAAAAACAAGCTCATTGTTTTTAATTATGGCATTTATGGTTTTCACTGGA
>CAZUOC010000438.1:0-2828 GCA_964622335.1 uncultured Ignavibacteriaceae bacterium | reverse complement strand
CGAAGTCAAGAAGAAGAACGCCGTTGGATTTATTGATAGGGGAGCAAGTCGGGAGATAAGTTTTATTCCGGAGATAGCCTCCAAGGAGTGCTGGAACTGCAAGGAATGCTTTCCCCTCTGCCCCACATCCTATCTGCAGGCAGCCTACGAGCTAACCGAAGCGCTCGCGTTCCCCAAACCTTCTTTAAAATCCGCGGCAGGGAAATAGGCAAAACGATACAAAACCACATGAATCCCAATACTATCAATGATATAATCAGAGGTGTGGTTCATCGAGAAGAGAAGATTGTAAAAAAAAAGAATTACCAACCGGAAAGGTAAGATATTTTAATATTGACGGTCGTACCTCATCCCTTATAAGGACCTCGGTTTCTTCATGCCTCATATGGGTATTCCCTCCTTTTCAATGGAAAGAGCCAAAAGGGAGAATCGCTCCGGACCATGTTCCCATTCTTGTTTGCCATATACTATTGGAACAATCACCGCACCGTGATCAAAACCGGCCTCCCATGCGCACTCGCTAATATATTCCTCCGCGTCCTCTGTGAAGTTATCGATAATCACCAGGAGATCCATATCGGAATCAGAGGCGGCGTCTCCTCTGGCCCTCGATCCAAATAAAATGACCTGATTCACCTGAAGTCTTTTTTCCAAGAGCCCTTTGAATCGCTCAAGGATTTTTCGTTCTATTACATTCATTGCTTTTTCTTCGTATCCATCCTTTTAAGGTGGAATGGCCTATGGTAAATAAGATTTGTCTTTCTGCCGTCTCAATATCATTCATATCAGACCGTAATAGCGTTCATAAATCGACCCGGAGGATATAGATATTGGAATAGTAACTCCAGGTACACTTTTTTTAACAGCTTTTTTCGACCCCAATGCATTTGAAAGATATATTTCAAAATTTTAAAAGAGTGTCCTATTTAAATAGGATTCAACCCCAAAGCTTGCAATAAACTTGTTGCAGAATAGGTAATGTCATTTGCACCAGCTTTTTTGGCTTTATCACGATATGCTAATGCAGCTTTTCGGCTACAAAAAATTAAGATGGGTATATTTGGGTCCTTCTTGCGTATAGCCATAGTGAACTCAAGCCCTGCAATTTCGTTATACTTTCCTGATTCCTTACGACCCATATCTGAAATTATTCTATCGAATTGCCTTTCTTCGTACTTTCCTATTCCATCAGTTGTCGATAGCGCTATTTCTGTTTTTACTCCAATTTCCTCAAGCTGAGCAATAATCTGACTATTATTTTCAGGATGGTCATCTACCCATAATATTGTTTTGACAATAGAAGTTGACTCATCAGTCTGGGATTCGAAGGTTTCTCTCGTCGGCTTGAATTCAATGCTCTTTATTTGATTTTTAATTGAGATAAATTGCTCTTGTAAATCATTAATCAGATGTCGTTGTTGTTCGCTTACCTGCTCCATTGTGAGTTCATTACCACCAACTTTGATTGTAACTTTTCGTGATCGCCAAGATTCTAATATTTTTTGTATGGAACCACTGAATTTTAGAACTAAAAGGATAAAGAGCAAAGGCCACAAGACCGAAGCTATCCCTCCAAGCAGTATTCCAAATTCTTTCATCGTGCTATCCTATTTTAATGGTCCTCAAGTTGTGGGAATAAACCCTATATTCCTTTTTCGAGACCGTTCTCCCAATCTTGTCCATTACAAACTGCTATCCGTGCTCTTCCCTTATAAAGATCCTGATCATCCATTTTTGACTCCGATGATGTTTCTTATGTAAGAGTTTGAGAATATGATCATTCAAGCTTAATTTTTGTTGCATAACTAGGGATTCTAAAAATCCTCTCACCTTTTTTATACGCAGCGTACTCGTGTTGCTCAAGCCGGACCATCCCAGCGTTTCTACATGAAAATCTTCCACATATTAAAGCCGTCTTAGGATAGCCAAGAGGTTTAAACCATTTGTTGGTATATTTCCTCTTAGTTTTTGAGAGATCCAGGCTACAAGACTTGCATCTAACTATTGCCATTTCTCTATCTCCCGAAATGGTTAAGTTATTCTATTAAATCCACCTCTTGTAAGGGCTCTATTACAGCATTTCTCAGCCTGTTTTTGTCGAATCCGTCTTCGTTTTCGGCATCAATGCTCATAGTCACCTTGCCTGCCATTTCCGCCAGATTTGCTATCGCCGGCCAGGCGGAATAGAGTTGATCTCTGTTCGCGCTGAAGGAGATCCGCACACTTTTTTGCCTCTCTGAAGGCCCGGGGGGAATCGGACCGGGACCGGGTGGTTCCGGAGCCGGTGTTTCCGATCCTAAG
The DNA here is from genome assembly GCA_964622335.1 of uncultured Ignavibacteriaceae bacterium. Lineage (GTDB taxonomy): Bacteria > Bacteroidota > Ignavibacteria > Ignavibacteriales > Ignavibacteriaceae > RBG-16-34-14. The sequence continues at coordinate 527 of CAZUOC010000438.1, read as the reverse complement.
GACGACGGTGTCAGCCCAGGCTCTTCAGGGGTGGCGGCTTTAGGGATAGCATCCGGCATCATGATAAACCCCATATCAACATCAATTTCATCCAGGGCCACGGCCCTCTCGAATATTACCTTTGATTCACTGACCTGGTATTTGCCGTCGTCTCCTATTTGGGGAGGGCTTCCAGCGTAATAACCGAACGTACCGTTATACACTCCTTCTGCAATGGCCTTTTTTACAGTCTCCCCTGATGTCAGTCGGGTAAACCCCGGAAAAGAAAAAAAACCATAAACAACCTCAGAGGCCCTTTTACCGTTCAGGGGCGGATCACCTTCGCCCAATTTAAAGAGATTAACGATTTTTGAAGGCTTGAGAGTGCTGAATAGTTTTTGATGAATGTTTGTTAATATTTCGATAATCCTTTCATGGATCTTAGCCTGTTTTTTTTCATTGAGCGTTGTTTGAAGAGGCCTTCCGCCGGGAGATACTATTTCGATCTCTATGCCGCCATTCTCTATTCTTGGCAGCCATACCTCGGT
>CAZUOC010000437.1:0-2829 GCA_964622335.1 uncultured Ignavibacteriaceae bacterium | reverse complement strand
GAAAATTCAAGTAATAATGGGTCGCATTCAAAAACTTCCAAGAGGAGGGATTTTCTAAAATACTTCCTAACGACCGGTTTGATCGGGTTTGCAGCCTCTATATTCTATCCTCTCTTTTCGTATCTAAAACCTCCCAAGCAAAATGAGGTAGAGGTATCCAGTGTAATGGCTGGAAAGATAGACGATTTTGCTCCGGATTCGGGGAGAATAATAAAATTCGGAAGTAAGCCCGTAATACTCATCCGGCTAAAAGATAAAACCTTTCGTGCATTTTCTGCTACCTGTACACATCTTGCCTGTACAGTTCAGTATAGAAGTGACCAGGGATTAATATGGTGTGCCTGTCATAATGGTAAATATGATCTTAACGGAAGAAATATTTCCGGTCCGCCACCAAGACCTTTAACTGAATACAATGTAATCCAGAAAGGAAAAGAAATTTACATATCAAAAGCATAAAACATTATGAAAAATTCATTACAAAATTTTTACAAGTGGATAGATGAACGTTTACAAATTAAAGGTTTAGTAGACTATATGGGGAAAAAATATGTCCCCGTTCATCGCCATACAATCTGGTATTACTTCGGGGGTGTTTCATTATTCTTTTTTATTATCCAGGTAATTACAGGAATATTACTTTTATTTTATTACAAGGGAAGTTCTGATCTTGCATTTGAAAGTATAAAATTTATCATGTCAAAAGTGCAGTTCGGCTGGCTGATCAGATCAATTCATGGATGGGCTGCAAACTTATTTATCCTTTCGATTTTTATACATATGTTCAGCGTTTATTTTGAAAAAGCCTACCGGTATCCACGCGAATTAACCTGGCTAACAGGTGTTTTAATGTTTTTTATGGCTCTTGGATTTGGATTCAGTGGATACCTCCTTCCATGGAATGAATTATCATTCTTCGCTACTAGAGTTGGGTCGGATATTTTTGGAGTAATTCCAATTATCGGGGAACCACTTAAAGAATTTATCCGTGGTGGATCTGATGTAACAGGAGCAACTCTTTCCCGGCTGTTCGGATTTCATGTAGCACTGTTCCCGGGAATTTTTACAATTCTATTGGGAACTCATCTAATTTTAATTCAAAGGCAGGGCATAAGTGAACCGCTTCATTACAAGGATGAAAAGGAAACAAAGAATAAGAAAAAAATGCCTTTCTTTCCTAATTTCATGCTTAGAGATTTATTACTCTGGCTAATTGTTTTAAATCTCCTGGCTATTCTTGCAGTCTATTTTCCGGCAGAACTTGGACATAAAGCAGATCCCTTCTCTTCTGCACCGGCAGGCATTAAGCCGGAATGGTATTTCCTTTTTATGTTCCAAAGTCTAAAATATTTGCCCGCCCATATTTTTATTGTCGATGGTGAAGTTGTAGGAATTTTATTATTTGGGATAGCAGGGCTGTTATGGCTTCTTGTGCCATTCTGGGATAGAAAAAGCCCAAAGGGTGAACGTAACAGACTTATTAACTACCTCGGAATCTTTGCAGTAATGTTCATCATAATCCTAACAATTTTGGGATGGTTATCATGAAAAAATTTATTGTATCATTTTTATTTTTATTTATTTGCGGGTCAACCACAAATGTTTTAGCTCAAACTAAAGATGAATGTTATAATTGCCATTCTGAATTAGGGGGACAACCAGCAGAACTTTTTAAAAACGATATTCATTTTCAAAATGGACTTTCGTGCGCTGATTGCCATGGTGGAAACAATAAAACTGATGATATGGATGCCGGTATGAGTATAGAAGCAGGCTTTAAAGGTGTTCCTAAAGGAAATGATATTTCAGAAGTCTGTGCAAAATGTCATGCCTCTTCAGGAAAAATGAAATCTTTTGGAGCCAAAATATCAACCAATCAATTTGAACTGCTGAAAACCAGCGTGCACGGGAAATTATCAATTAATGGAAAAGACAGAATTGTTCAATGTATCAACTGTCACGGTGCACACGGAATAGTAAAAGTAACAGATCCACGTTCTCCGGTTTATCCATTAAATATTCCAAAGACATGTTCAAAATGCCACAGCAACTCAGTATTTATGAGAAATTATAATCCGGGTTTGCCAATTGATCAATATGATAAGTACAGAACAAGCGTACACGGAATATTAAATGGCAAAGGTGATCCAAAACCTGCCGAGTGTGTAAGCTGTCATGGAAGTCACGGAATTCTGGAAACTGATAATCTTAACTCAAGTGTTTATGCGATAAATATTCCAAAGACTTGTTCAAACTGCCATAGTAACAAAGAGTATATGAAAAAATACAAGATACCCACGGATCAATATGAAAAATATTCTAAAAGTGTCCACGGTATCGCTCTCCTACAGAAAAAAGATACCGGTGCCCCAGCCTGCAATAGCTGTCATGGAAACCATGCAGCTACTCCTCCGGGAATATCTTCCATATCAAAAGTCTGCGGGACCTGCCATGCTTTGAATGCAGAATTATTCTCAGCTAGCCCGCATAAAGAGGTATTTGATAAAAATAAATATCCGGAATGTGAGACATGCCACAGTAATCATTTAATTATAACTGCGACTGATAAATTACTTGGGGTTTCAAAAGATGCGGTTTGCTCAAGATGCCATACTCCTGAAAAAAATCCGGAAGGATATAAAGTTGCAAAAAATATGAAAAGCCTGATTGACAGTCTTGAATATGCCCAGAAATATGCAAACTCTCTCATTGAAAATGCTGAACAAAAAGGGATGGAAGTTGAAGATGAAAAGTTTGAATTAAGAGATGCGCACCAGGCATTGTTGGAAGCAAAGACGGCAGTGCATTCATTTAACGAGAAAAAATTTG
>CAZUOC010000436.1:0-2830 GCA_964622335.1 uncultured Ignavibacteriaceae bacterium | reverse complement strand
AGAATCGCTTGCTCAGGAAATGATTGCGTTCAGCAACACAGAAGGTGGTATCATCTTCTGCTGTGGTTGTTTTATTGGTGGTGAAACTTACTGCGGTTGAGGTAATCATCAGCCCTGCAATAACAAACGTTATTGCTAACAAATACATTTTCTTCATATTTTAAGTATACCCCCTGTTTTATTTTTTAAAGATTATTTATCCTTACTATTAAGATATATCCTTATTATATTTAAATGTATCGAGAAGTTTTAATAGAAAAAATTATTTAAACTTGACTTTGTCACATTTATTTTATTGACCAATCAGTAATCTGTACACACCATTAAATCTGCATCTACTTTTCCATAAAACGGATGGGATGCAGAATGAAATTTTCATTATCCGTAAAGGATTTACATGGATCAAATGATAAACTTCAAGGTTTCCATGATGGATATTCCCTGCATTTTATAACGAAAACCAGAAATATGGTCAAACAATCATATCAATACATCCAGGGGAAACTGTTAGAAAAAGGAGGAGGCAACATGTGTTCGTATGCAGTAGATGTTCCTGATTGTAACAATCAGTCCTTACAGCATTTCGTTTCAAATTCACCATGGAACCATCGACCTGTTCTTGATCACATTCAACGTGATGTCATTGATTATGTTGGAGATAATACCAATGGTTCATTGCATATTGATGAATGTTGTTTTCCAAAGCAAGGAAAGGATTCAGTGGGTGTCGCTTCTCAGTATTGCGGCCGACTTGGGAAAGTTGCGAATTGTCAGGTTGGTGTCTTTCTCGGGTATGCCAAGGGCCCCTATCGGACGTTGATTGATGAACAACTGTATCTTCCAGAGGAATGGATAACAGACAAAGTACGCCGAAGGAAATGTGGGGTGCCCTGGTATGTTCGTTTTAAGAAGAAAACAGAGCTTGCATGGGAGATGATACGTCATGCACAAAAGAAGAGCAAAATACCTTTTGGCTGGGTAGGGATGGATGATTTCTATGGTCGTGATTCCTGGTTGAGAAATAAGATTGACACACATGGTATGATCTACATTGCTGATATTCCATGTAACCTTGGTGTATGGTTGGAACGCCCGAAAACAGGAGTACCTCCACGGAAAGAATCTGTTCGTGGTCGTAACCCTACTCGTGAGAAAGTGATTGAAGGAACTGATTCACTTAAGGTCAAAGATCTCAAAGATCAACTGGAAGATAAACAGTGGCATCGTATTTTTATCCGCGATACTGAACGGAAGGAATTATGGGCAGATATGGCCTGCCTGCGTGTATTTCCAAGGGAAGATAACAGTCTTCCAGGGGAGGAATGTTGGCTGATCATCCGGAAGGATCTCAAAGATAACGTAGTAAAATATCAATTGTCAAATGCTCCTAAGGAGACATCTATTGACCGTCTTGCACAGATGTCTGGAAGCCGGTATTGGATCGAACGAACATTTGAAGATGGGAAAGGTATCGCTGGACTTGCAGATTATCAAATACGCAGTTGGACTGGATGGCATCATCATATGACCATGACCCTGCTCGCTATGTTGTATCTTATGTCATTGACGATAGATCTGGGGAAGAAGGCTGATTTTTTAACGGTGCAGGATGTCAAAGAGATTTTTGAAGTGATCATGCCGAAACGAAAAGTAACGTCTGAAGAATTATTACGGCTTCTTCTTGAAAAGCATAAAGCAAGAGAATCAGCACGACGATCACATCATCGTAGAAACAAATAGCAGATCGGGGAGGAATGACATGTTCGGTTACATTAAGTTCTCAGCGGGAGCTCTGCCATTCAATCTCAGATTCATTGGGTTGATGGGCTAATTTCCAGGATTACTATTCAAAAAACGCTGGTATGTAGTTTTTGGGTATTTGGATGAGATGTAAAAAATTGAAGTTATTGCAAAGTTGGGGATGAAATTCATACGAATTATTTGTAATGTGACAAAGTCAAGACACTACAGTTTTTTTTATTATTTTCCTACTGATGTAATCATCGCAAGAATCTGGTTATCTTTAAACCCACTATGCTGAATAGCTCCAGTAAGACACGCACCTGCACAGATACCACACCCTTTACAAACCCCTTCGTTTATCTGCGCAACCATTTTATCTTTCCCAAGAACCTTCTTTGTCACCATCTCAATCGCTTTATAGGTACACACTTGCTCACAGAGTCCACACCCAACACATAAAGCCTCGAGCACCTGCGCAACTGTACCAGGTAATTCAAGCTTCTCTTTACTTAAAACCGTACATGCCCGAGAAACAGCAGCATATGCCTGAGCAATACTTTCATCGATACTTTTTGGCGAATGAGCCGACCCTGCAAGAAAAATACCATCAGTAGCAAAATCAACAGGGCGAAGTTTTATATGCGCTTCGAGAAAAAAACCCTGTCCATTCAGAGGCACCTTCAATAATTTTGCAAGCGAATCCGTCCCCTTAGATGGGACCATTCCTACACTCAAAGCCACTATATCTGCCTCGATGCGTATCTCTTCGCCTAATATCATATCAAAAGCGGTTACTACAAGCTTCTTTCCATCACAGGTCACCTCAGGTTTTTTCTCAGGTATATACTTGAGAAACATCGCACCCTTTTCGCGTGCCTTCTCATAATACTCTTCTTTAAACCCGTAGGTTCTGATATCTCTATAGAAAACGTACACATTTGCTTTCTCGTTCAATTCTTTGATTTTCAAAACATTTTTCATCGCTTCAGAACAACATATTCGACTACAATACGGATGGTCTTCATCCCGTGAATCAACACATTGAATCATCACTATTGTTGTCTTATCTTGTATATGAAGAGAACCG
>CAZUOC010000435.1:0-2842 GCA_964622335.1 uncultured Ignavibacteriaceae bacterium | reverse complement strand
TTGAAGGCGGACAAATGCCTTTGCAAAGAAGGGTTCCTAAATTTGGTTTTACAAACATCTTCAAAAAAGAGTTTCAAATAATAAACGTGGACAGCTTACAGAAACTTGCAGAAAAAGATAAGCTTAAAGATGTTGTCCTTAATGCAGAAGAATTGAAAAAATTAGGTTTGATCAAGAGTGTTAAAAAATCTGTAAAAATTCTGGGTAGTGGAGAACTTAAAGTAAAAGTTCAGTTGGAAGTAAGCGCATTCAGTAATTTAGCTAAAGAAAAGATTGAAGCTGCCGGCGGCTCAATTAAAAAGGTTTAATTCAGTATAAATGTCTAAGATCACAGAAACCTTCAGAAATATTTTCAAGATTCACGAACTCCGGAAGAGAATCTTATATACTTTAGCTTTGTTAAGTCTTGTCCGGTTAGGCTCTCATCTTACAATACCGGGTGTTGATGCTGTTCTTTTAACTCAGAGTATGCAAAATCAGACCTCCGATAATTTATTCGGGTTATATGATTTGTTTGTTGGAGGTGCGTTCAGTAATGCGGCTATCTTCGCCTTAGGAATAATGCCTTATATATCAGCATCAATCATCTTACAGTTGATGGGTGCAGTTGTTCCTTACTTTCAGAAATTGCAGCAGGAAGGTGAAGAAGGCAGGAAGAAAATTACTCAGCTAACCAGGTATGGAACAGTCCTTATTTCTGCTTTGCAGGCATGGGGAGTAACGGTTAGATTACTTAATATTCAGGTTCAGGGTATGCCTATTGTCCCTGTTCAGGTTCAAGGGTTTACGTGGATTTTTTCGACAATACTAATACTAACTGCCGGAACTGTTTTTATGATGTGGATGGGTGAACAAATAACTGATAAAGGAATTGGAAACGGAATATCATTAATAATTTTTATTGGTATTATTGCACGGTTTCCTTTCGCGATTCTTGACGAATACAGACTTATTTCTGCGGGTACAAGAAGTATAGTAATTGAGATTGTTATACTTTCGCTTATGACGTTAATTATTGCAGGTGTTGTTTTAGTTACACAGGGAACAAGAAGGATACCTGTTCAATATGCAAAGAGAGTAGTTGGAAGAAAAGTTTACGGAGGAGTAACTCAGTATATTCCTTTGAGAGTTAATACAGCCGGAGTTATGCCGATAATATTTGCTCAGTCAATAATGTTTATACCAAACACTGTGCTCTCGTTTTTCCCGGATAATGAATTTTTGCAGAACATATCCGGTTACTTTGTTTATACATCGCCTGTTTATTCTGTAATATATGCATTAATGATTGTGTTCTTTACATATTTTTATACAGCTATAGCATTTAATCCAAAAGACGTTGCCGACAACATGAAGAAGCAGGGAGGTTTTATCCCCGGTATTAGACCCGGGAAACAAACATCCGAATTTATAGATAATATTCTTACAAAGATTACGCTTCCCGGGTCAATCTTTTTAGCCATTGTCGCTATACTTCCGGCTTTTGTAAGAGTTTGGGGAGTGTCGGGACAGTTTTCACAGTTTTTTGGCGGAACTAGTTTATTAATTATTGTTGGTGTTGCTTTAGATACTTTGCAGCAGGTTGAATCTCATCTTCTGATGAGACATTATGATGGTTTTATGAAGTCGGGCAAGATGAGAGGGCGTAGATAGGTGGTGGATTATTGTGATTTATATAAAAACAAAAAAGGAAATTGACTATATCAGGGAAAGCTGCAGAATAGTCGCAGAAACTTTGCAGTTGCTCAAAGCTAATGTAAGACCAGGTATAGCAACATTAGAGCTTGATAAGATAGCAGAAGATTATATACTAAGTAATAAGGCAAGAGCAGCCTTTAAAGGATATTCTCAGGTTGGCTGTTACAAATTTCCCGGTTCAATTTGTGCATCAATAGACGATGCTGTAGTTCATGGAATTCCGGGGTTTAGCAAGGAAGTAATAAAGGATTTTTATGGAATTAGTATATACACATAAGTGAGGTTCAGTGGCCTTGTCATGAGAGATAATGACAGACACTCATAAATTGGAATACGATATAGTGATTTGTAATTTTATTAACTTGAATGTTTGGTTTATCCTGCATAAACATATGATTGGGGACTATGAATAAAATGGATATAAAAATTATTAGTATTTTGGTAATTTTCATTTATCATACCAGTAGTATAATTATGATGTGATTATAGTATACGATAAGCCGAATGGCAATGTATTTGCGTCGACGGGTGGAAGTTTAATTTGGGGTTTTTTTCAAAAATCATTGACAAAGTATATATATAAAAGTCTATCCTCTCCATAAACATATTCTAAAACTGGGAGGATAGACAGCAAAATATACAAGACTTTATACATTTAGCAAAAAACATTGTCAATTAACTTGGGTATTTTTGCCCATCACCCCGAAAAGTTCGTTTTAAAAAGCTTTTTATTTCTTTAATATTACTATTCAATACCCAATTTTCTGACTATAATCAAATAATGGGTGATTTTACAAATACAACAACAACAAGTAATTCTTTTAAGATGGCAGAGAATGATAAGCCTGTGAAGAACCAGAAAGCCCTTAAAGTATGTGATGTCTGTAAAAGTAAAAATACAGTCCGCATATATATTTCAGGAGGGGGATGCAATATTGGGACCTATTGCTTTGAAGAGTTCAAATGCCTTGATTGTGGAAAATATACTCAATACAAATCCGAGTACGACGCATAGTTCACTATTAAGGAATTACTTTCCGGTTGCTTTTTTTGTCACTTATAATTTCATATAATATTGATTCATATTCAGCCTGAGACCAACCTGAGTCTATTTGATTTTGGCTAAAACAAGGTATTATATAAC
>CAZUOC010000434.1:0-2853 GCA_964622335.1 uncultured Ignavibacteriaceae bacterium | reverse complement strand
TGCCCGAGTACGAAATTTATCCTCGTAATATTTTATGAAACCGTCAGGTACGGTGAACATCGTATTGCTGAAAAACGAATTGTGCTGAGTTTGTGTTATTACAGGTTGAATCATTTCCGAGCCGAGATTGTGCACCCAGCGGAAGGGTGTTCTTATCGTAATATCTTCCTGCGGGACGGGCGAATTGAAATATACCGTCAGGGTGCTGAATGCGACCTTGTTCTGAAGGTAGGAGATTTTGCCTTTGAGCAGCTCGATTGTTTCGGTAATCCGCTCCAGTTCCTTTTCAATATTGAGCATATCCTCGATTTTCTCGGCTCGATCGAGCAGTTGAAGGAGCCTGTCCCTGACCTGTTCGGCGTTTGTTAAGCGGATATTCAAATCTCGCATCTCTTCGGTGACGTCCGAGCCTTTGATGTCTTTTCGTGTCACTTCGCCGATCTTTTCCACTTCGGCGATTGCATCCTGGAACCTTTCGGCAGGGACTTTCAGTGTTATCGATTCGCCGCTCATCTCCTGCATATATCCGCCCAGCTTGATGACTGTGGTTTTGATCTGATTCATGGAATCGGATATTCGCTCGACGACTACATTCATAACGGCGTTGTAAATCACGATTCGTTCGGTTTGAGCCGGATCGATCTTGGACTCATAATTGAGTGGAATATTATTGGATTGTCTCTGAAGTGGGGCCTCACCCTTTATGCCAAAATCCATTAACTCGGACGATGATGTCGGTCTTGGATAACCGGATTCTTGAACTAAAGATGCTTGTAAATTCGACCGGAAGTTTGATTCTTTTTCTAAATAGGTGGAGTCTTGTACAGGTGATGTCCTTAAATTATACAGGGATTCGTTGTTGTCGGAACAATTGAATTGAAACAGGATACATGAACTAAGAACTGCTATTAGAACGGTGATTAATAAATACCGTATTTTCAGCTTATTTTTGTTTGATTTGCTTTTTAAGGTATTGTTGTTTTGTTCTTCATTTGTTTTCATGCTTATTTCTCCTTTTTATTATGTTAAGCTGTTAGTGAGATGAAAAAGTTTATGGATTCTTGGAATTTTTTGAAAAAACCTGATTTGGGTTATTTTTCGAGGAAATAATGCCTTGTCCAGTTATCGTTTCGCAGTTTTTCCAGGGCATGGTACAGCCGGGATTTGACAGTGCTCAGGGGGATATTCAAAGCCTCAGCTATTTCATTGAGACTCATATCGTCAACGAATCTCATCAAGACCACCTCTCGCTGTTCGTCCGGTAATCCGACCAGCACTGCGGCCTGCTCTGAGCGGCTTGTATTACCTGGTTCTGGAGCCGGAAAGACCGGTTCGCCGGTCGTGTTTTTTTCGGCTGAAAAACGGCGATTTTTGCTGCGAATTGTTGCGGAAATGTGCCTGACTACGGGATAGAGGAATGTCGTCATAGAGGCGGTAAGCTTAAAGCCGGGAAACTTGCCTAACAGGTAAATAAAAGTCTCCTGGACGACATCGAGGGCATCCTGCTGATTTGAGGTGGATCGCAGGGCCAGGCGGTATACCCAGTCCCGATAACGAAAATACAGGGCCTCGAAGGCTTCGGAATCGCCATTATTCGCCGATTCAATCAGTTCACGGTCGGAATCCATTTAAAAAAGCCTTTTCCCAACAGAAAATGAAAGATTATAAATGCTTATTCCAATTTACGCTCAGTTTATACGGTTGGTTTTTTCTTTTCAATTTTTAACTGATATTTTAGGACATAATATGGTTTTTTGCTTGATTATTCGGGTAGTTACAGCCTGTGTATATGTAAAGGGACAATTAAATGAAATATTTTTTTATCTTTAAGGGAAAAATTATCGAACCTGCTGGCGACAGGCAACGTAAAGTAAACAAAGATTAACATAAAACACGATAAAGATTGTCAGGAGCGGTTGTTTGAAAATTATATTAAAGTGCAATTCTATCACTGCCGATAACAAAGGACAAGTTTAGAGAATGATTTTTTCTCCCCTCCGGAAAACATCGAGTACCACAACGTTGCTCGATGTTTTCTTTTTTAAATCGCATCACTTTCGAAGTTGATTCTCCTGAGGATTTACCACTGTGCTTCGATGTAGGGGCCTATCGGACCTTTAGGAGCAGCTTTGGGGGCGGATTTCAAAATTGCCTCTGCGATTGCAATATCATTTTTACGTGTGATTTTTATATTCGATGCGTCCGATTCAATGATTGTCACTTTATGACCAAGGGCTTCGACAAGCTGTGAGTCGTCACTGATTTTACTGCTGTCGAGGTTCTTTAAGTTATCGTATGCTTTTTTGAGTAGCGAGGTCTCGAAAATCTGCGGTGTTTGTGCTTCATAAAGTTCGGTCCTGTTGATGGTTTCGGTTATTGTTTTATCTTTTACTTTTTTTATCGTTGCAGTGACAGGACATGCAGGTATGGCGGCTTTGCTTTTTGCGGCGGCCTCTATCGTGGCGTTAATCAGTTCCTCCGTCACGCAGCACCGGCATGCATCGTGAACGGCAACGAGGTCTATGTCATCCTTTACAAGCTCGAGTCCCTTGCGGACAGTATCGAAACGTTCCTCGCCGCCGAAAAAAACCTTCACATTGAAGAACTTCAGGTTTGGACCCCATTTGATACTCAGCAGCTCTTCGTCCTCGGGGGCGACACCCAACAATACCTGCTTGACATCGTTGAGATTTGAAAAAATTTCCACGCTTCTAAGAAAGACCGCGCGGCCCGCCACATCGACGAATGCCTTTTTTCTGTTCCCGCCGAATCGGCTGCTGGCACCTGCGGCACAAATGATCGCAGCTACATTTTTACCCATTGCGAATTTACCTTTTTCTTTGCTTAGAAAAT
>CAZUOC010000433.1:0-2863 GCA_964622335.1 uncultured Ignavibacteriaceae bacterium | reverse complement strand
GCTTCTAGTTTGCTTATGCACTTGGCTAAATCTATTCCTTTGCCCAGAACATTTTTAAAAAGATCGCCATTCTTTTCTATTCTTTTTAAAGTGTTCTTAATTGTAAAATCCTTTGGATCCAGTCCTTTCTTTACTTCTTCCCATTTAAGAGGAGTTGCAACGGGGGCTCCAGGTCTTGGTCTTATACTGTAAGGAGCGGCGAGAGTTTGTCCCGGTCTATTTTGCAGATAATCCAAATAAACTTTCTTTTGTCTTTTAGGGGGACTTCTCTTAAGACTTGTAAAGCCGGGAATTTTTGCATGCACAAGTCTTGCAACAAGATGAGTAAATTCTCTTGCAACATCGTAATTATAATTGGTTCCCAATGGAACATAAATGTGCAGACCCGTAGCACCGGAAGTTTTGCAATAACATTTCGCTCCGGCAATATCAAATACTTCTTTCGCAGCCAGGGCAGTTTCAATAACTTTTTCAAAAGGAATATCTTCAGGGTCGAGATCGAGAACGAGGTAATCAGGAGTATCGAGGTTTTCCACACGTGAAAACCATGGATTAATTTCTATACAACCAAGGTTTGCAAGATATACAAGAGTTGCTTCATCATTACAGACTAAGTAGTTAATATATTTTTCATTATGCTCTGAATAAATCATTTCGGTCTTCACCCAATCCGGTGGAAGATCTTTTATATCTTTTTGATAAAAACTTTCACCCCCAATTCCATTCGGGTGGCGGTTGAGAGATTCCGGTCTTCCTTTAAGATATGGAAGGATATATTTTGCAACTTTCCGGTAATATTCAATAACATCGCCTTTTGTATAACCTTCATCGGGAAAGTAAACTTTTTTAAGATTTGTAAGCTTTAGTTTGTGTCCGCCGATTTTTACTTCTTTATCTAAATTATTGTTACCAATTGTTTTCTCTCCATCCGTTCCTTCTTCAACCGAACCTTCTTTAATAACATCATCAATGTTTTTGTCTTCCCGTATTCCAACGAAAGACGGTTGACGCATTAATCCTTCATCTGTCCACTCGGAAAATTCAACATCACAAACGTATTTTGGTGTAACCCACGTAACAGGTGCATTCGTTTCGATTTTCTTTTTGAATGGAGAACGAGTTGTAATTAATGGGTTTAACTTTGAATAAATATCTTTCAGGTCAATATCGGTAAACCCTGTACCCGCCTGACCTATATAAAGAAGATCGCCTTCATCGTAAACTGCAAGAACAAGTGAACCGAATTTATTCCTGCTTCCTTTTGGTTCAGTAAAGCCACAAATAATCGCTTCCTGACTTTTCTTGGTTTTAAGCTTCAGCCAGTCTTTGCTTCTTTTACCGGGTAGATATTTGCTTTCTGCCCGTTTTGCAACGATTCCTTCCAGTCCTCTTTGTTCTGCAATTTTGAAAAATGATTCTCCATCGCCAATAATATGATCGCTGTATTTTACATTTACCAGATCTTCGGGAATAATTTTCTTAAGAATGTCTTTTCTTTTAATTAATGGAAGATTTGTAAGATCGGCTCCATTTAAATAAAGAATATCGAAAATATAGTAAGCAAGTTTTCCTTTGCCGGTTTTTCCATAAGTCTGTAAAAGCTGGAAGCTCGCTTTACCAAAATCATCAACAACAACAACCTCTCCGTCAAAAATCACATCCATATTAAATTGTCTTAGTGTTTCAACTATTGGATAATATTTTTCATTAAAAGAAATGTTGTTACGTGAATGAAGATTTACTTCACCATCATTTATTTCAGCAACCACCCGGTAACCGTCCCATTTAATTTCAAAAATCCAAGCATTATCCGAGAAAACCTTGCCGGATAATTCTGCGAGCATTGGTTTTATGTTTGATGGAAAGTTCCGGCGGGGTAATTTGGCAAGCTCTTTTTTAAGTGACCTATCGATCCGGACTTTTTTTTTACCTTCTTTTCGATTTCTTCAATTCCTTTTCCAGATAAAACAGATTTGTCATTCAGCAGAATATTTTCTTCAGTTGCATAATCATCTTTCTTTTTTATAAGCAGCCAGGCATTCTGTTTCGGTTTCTTCATATTAACAAGAGCAAAATTACCCTTTAGCTTTTTACCATGAAGAGTGATTTTCAAATCACCCTTCTCTAATCCTTTTTTAATAAGAGGAATACTTTTTGCCCGGTCATCAGTTTCCATTGAATGATACGTTCCGTTATCCCAAACAACAACCTCTCCTGCGCCGTAATTGCCTTTGGGAATAACACCTTCGAAATCTTTATAATCAAAAGGATGATCTTCAACCATAACAGCGAGTCTTTTTTCTTTTGGATTAAGAGAAGGTCCTTTAGGAACTGCCCAGCTTTTCAAAACGCCATCGAGCTCCAGCCTGAAGTCATAATGGAGATTTGTTGCATCATGCTTTTGTACAACAAAAACCAGGTCTTTTTTGGCTTTTTGAGTTTTACCTTTTGGTTCGGAGGTTTTTTTAAAGTTACGTTTTTCTTCGTATTTCTTTAAACTCATTACAGAATGCCGGATTATTATTAATTCAATTTAGGAATTATATAAGAACTATTCTATAACTGTGTTTTGGTGAAATCGCCGTTTAATTTTTTAATAGTAGGGCTCACTTTGTAAGTGAGCCCATAGGTAATAAATTATGCGGCAGCAGGTTCTGTTTTAGCAGATGCGGGTTTATAAACCAATGCGGCTGCGACTCCAAGAATAATAGAAACAATCAGAGAAGATATAAACCACTGGAGAGCAAGAGAATAAGGAATCGGGATAACAACATAATTTCCGTAAGCAGATACCAGTCCCCAGAATAAACCGATATATAAACCAAATCTACAATACTATAAAGATTATTTACAAAAGTATGGT
>CAZUOC010000432.1:0-2867 GCA_964622335.1 uncultured Ignavibacteriaceae bacterium | reverse complement strand
GAAAGATTCTTACGAGCTTATGATTGCACACGCAGAACAAATCGGTGCTAATGGAATAATTGGTTTCAGGTATGATGCTAATGAAGTTATGTCGGGAGTTACTGAGGTTCTAGCTTATGGAACTGCCGTAATCTTAGAAAAGATATAGATAATTAACTTGGGTTAAGAATACCACTAAGACACTTAGAAATATTTAGTGGCTCTTTGTGAGCTAGGAGCCTTTCTTGTACCTTTAGTAACAGAAGAATTCGAAAAATTACCAGAAGAATGAGTAAAACAAGAATAAAATATATTTGTTCAAACTGTGGATATGAATCACTCCGCTGGTTGGGCAAATGTCCGGAATGTGATAGCTGGAATACTTTTACCGAGGAAATAGTCGAAACTAATAAAAGAAAACCTGCTGCATACAGGGGGATTCTCAACATAAAAAAAATAGATGAGATTGAAGGAGTTGAGAAAAACAGGGTCACAACACATATAGGAGAATTAGACAGAGTTTTGGGCGGTGGTTTTATCCCCGGCTCGGTAATTCTACTAGGCGGAGATCCCGGAATTGGTAAATCAACACTTGCAATGCAGGCGGCTTCAGAGATCAACAATAAAATTCTTTATGTTACGGGTGAAGAATCGACAGCACAGATTAAATCAAGAGCTGCAAGACTCAAAATAAATTCTGATAATTTTTTTGTCCTTGCTGAAACCGATATAAATATTATTATCGCTTCTATTAGTTCCCTCGCTCCTTCATTGGTTATAATTGATTCCATTCAAACAATGTACAGAAGCGAGCTTGATAATTCTCCCGGCACAATAACACAGATCAGAGAGTGCACTTCCCAACTAATGGAAGTTGCAAAGAAGAATCAAATTTCAATTCTTATTGTTGGACATGTTACTAAAGAAGGATTTATTGCCGGACCAAAAGTTCTCGAGCACATGGTAGATACTGTAATTCAGTTTGAAGGCGAAGCACATCATGCATTTAGAATATTGAGAGCAGTAAAAAACAGGTTTGGAAGCACAAATGAAATTGGAATTTTTGAAATGCACGAAGATGGTTTAACCGAAGTAAAAAATCCGAGTGAACTATTTTTAAGTGAAAGAGATAAAGATATTTCCGGATCGGTTATAACCTCAAGCATCGAAGGTACAAGACCAATTCTTTTAGAGGTACAGGCTCTTGTTACTCCATCAAGTTTTGGCAATCCCCAGAGAGTTGCAACCGGATTCGATTACCGGAGACTTTCTATTCTCCTTGCCGTTCTTGAAAAAAGGAGTGGGCTTAGACTTTCTGCAAACAATGTTTTTCTTAACATGGCAGGTGGAGTAAAAATATACGAACCCGCAGTTGATCTTGCGGTTTGTTGCAGTATAGCATCAAGTTTTACAGATAAAATTGTGGCTGGTAAAACAGTTTTAATAGGTGAAGTGGGGCTGGGAGGTGAGGTAAGAAGCGTGAGCCACATCGAAAAAAGAATACAGGAAGCACAGAAGCTGGGGTTCGAAAAAATCATAATTCCGCATAATAATACCAAAAACCTGAAGGTTAATTCATCCTTGAAAATACTGGGCGTTGAAAGCTTGACTGAAGCAATTAATGATGTAATTAAATAGGGCTCCGTTCATCAAAATTGGCAATTTTTCCTTTTGTTTTTTTAAATAATAATACTATTTTATTTAGGCGGTTTTAATGACCGCTTTATTTTTTGTGTAATTATTCGTTAGAGGTAAGTTAGTGAGTACCAAATTGTTCGTCGGCAGTCTCCCTTGGGCAGTTAATGATGAAGCCCTGAAAGAAGCTTTTGAAGCACATGGCACAGTCGTTTCTGCAAAAGTCATCACCGATCGTGAGACCGGGAAATCAAGAGGATTCGGTTTCGTAGAAATGGAAAATGAAACCGATGCTAATAATGCAATTCAGGCCCTTAATGGCTCAGAGCTAAAGGGACGCAACATTATCGTGAGTGAAGCAAAACCTAAGAAATAATAAAATATTTCGCCTCTTTTTCCAATCCTTTTGAGCGCTCTTTTGAGCGCTTTTGTTTTTTAAAGAAATCAATAAAAGAAAGAGTTTATGCTTATTCTGAAATTATTTTCGCCTCTGTGATTTAATCTCCAGGCAAACACAAGTTCAAAAGGAAATAGTTGATGACCAATCCCAAAACCAATTTCAAACAATGGGTTTTTGAAAAGTTTTTGTGGCACGACAAGAATGGATTTACTTCCGCCGCTAAGATCAGAGTAAATACCATTTAAGAATGAATCAAGAAAAACGTCCCAATCTTTTAAACCCGGTATTGAAAGCCAACGGAATAATTCGCTTCCGAAGTAATGTTCGAGGTAAAACGCAGCAACTCTGTCGCCAAATGCCTCATTATAATTAAGAGTCCTGAATGTATAACTGCGGGAAAAGTAATCAATATTTCCGGCTATCGGATAAAACATTTGGTATGGAAGTTTGCCATAATTATAAACTAAATCTGTTCTAAGATTTAGAACACAGTTTCTAAATGTTCTGAGATTAGCAAAGCTTGACAGTTCATATTTTGTAAAATCAAGATTGCTTTTTAAGAAGTCTGAATTTGAATACGTAACATCGCCATCAAAAGTTATATAAGAACCTCCGAAAGAAACTCTTCTTCTCGAATATCCATCTTCTATATAATCTCTGAAATCTAATCCGAAGCCTGCAGTGATTGCATTTATTTTTGTTTCATAGATTGGAGAATTAATATCATATTTTTTATTCCTTGAGAAGAAAGAAAAATCTGTATTGTTGTAAGCATTATTATCTTTCCGGTTTAAATAGCCAAGACTTAATTTTAAAACAGGAAGGACCTCGCCAGTAAGCTTAACCTTGAACC
>CAZUOC010000431.1:0-2873 GCA_964622335.1 uncultured Ignavibacteriaceae bacterium | reverse complement strand
ATTATTTCATTAACTTCAATACCGTCAAGGTCGACATAATCTTTAAGCCAGTCAAGAGAAATTTTCAATGGTGTCCCAGTTAAAACTGTTTAAGAAATCTTAAATCATTTTCGAAAAATCTTCTAATATCATCAACACCATATTTTAATAATGCGATTCTTTCTATTCCCATTCCAAAAGCGTAACCTGTATATTTTTCGGGATCGTAACCAACATTTTGAAAAACATTTGGATCAACCATCCCGCATCCTAAAATTTCCAGCCAGCCTGTTTTCTTACAAATTTTACATCCCTGACCTTTACATATAAAACAAGTTATGTCCATTTCAGCACTTGGTTCTGTAAATGGAAAGAAACTCGGGCGGAATCTGTATTTTAAATCGTTCATATAAAACTGCCTGGCAAAGGAAACGAGTGTACCTTTTAATTCTGCAAAAGTAACATCAGTATCGACATACAAACCCTCCACCTGGTGAAATACACAATAACTACGGGCATTTATTGCCTCGTTCCGGTAAGCAAGACCCGGCATTATTGCTCGTACAGGAGGTTTGTATTTTTTCATAGTTCTTATTTGAACAGGAGATGTATGAGTTCTTAATAAGAAATCTTTGTTTATAAAGAAAGTATCCTGCATATCTCTCGCAGGATGATCGTGTGGGAAGTTTAAAGCTTCGAAATTATTGTAGTCAGATTCGAGTTCAGGACCTTCAAAAACTGAAAAACCCATTCCCTTAAATATCGATTTTATCTCATCAAGTGTTTGAATAATAATATGTTTGCTTCCAATTATTCTTTTTGTGCCGGGAAGTGTAAGATCAATTTGGTCCTTGGCTTGATCCAAAACATTATCTAGATTGGATTTAAGATAATTGTATTTTTCTGTTAAAGAATTTCGAAGCTCATTCAGCTCTTTACCAAGAGCAGGTTTATCTTCTTTGGGAACATTCTTTAAGTTGTCAAATAAGTTAGCTAAAATACCATTGCGGCTCAGATACTTTATTCTAAGTTCTTCAAGCTTTTTAGCATCATCAATAGAAGAAAAATCTTTATCAGATTCTTTTCTTATTTGCTGAATTTCTTCTGTAAGCATAAATAATAAAAGAAACCTCTAAAAATAAGTTACCCTCCCGTTCTCAATAAAATATCAAACAAGAGGGCAAAAATTATTAATTAACAGAAAATTTAACTAACTCGGTGAAAGCAGAAGGATTTTCAACTGCAAGACTTGCAAGTATTTTTCTATTTATTGTTATTCCTTTAACCTGCAAAGAATGAATCAAATGGGAATAAGTAGTTCCGTTCACTCTTGCCGCAGCATTAATTCTAACAATCCACAACTGACGAAAGGTTCTCTTCTTTAGTCTTCTATCTCTGTAAGCATGAACGAGACCTTTCTCAACATGATTTTTGGCAATTGTGAATACTTTACTTCTTGCACCCCAGTACCCTTTTGCCTGTTTTAGTATCTTTTTCCTTCTTGCGTTAGCCGCTACTCTATTACTTGTACGTGGCATTTCTTTTTTAACCTTTTAATTATGTACCATTAAACTTACTTTTTTTTGGTTTGCATCTGAAACCAAAGTTGCTCTTCTCAATTTCCTTTTTCTTTTTGTACTCTTGGAAGTGAGTATATGACTTTTATATGCTTTCTTTCTTTTAAATCTTCCAGAAGCCGTTTTCTTAAAAGATTTATGTGCACCTTTGTTGCTTTTCATTTTTGGCATTTTATTTTCCTATTTATTTTTCTTTCCTCTTTGTTTTACCGGAACAAGTATCATATGCATATTCCGCCCTTCCATTTTAATCGGGGCTTCTAATTTAGCGAGGTCTTCAGTTCTTTCTAAAAACCTGTTTAAAAGTTCCTCACCCTTTTCAGTATAAGCCATTTCCCTACCTTTGAACATAACAACAACCTTCACCTTGTTTCCTTCTTCAAGAAAATTTAATGTATGTTTTACTTTAAAATCAAAATCGTGTATATCTGTATTCGGATGAAGTCTTATTTCCTTTAAAGTTGTAACCTGCTGATTTTTTCTCTGTAACTTTTCTCTTTTCTGTTGTTCATATTTAAACTTACCAAAATCGATAATTTTGCAAACAGGAGGTTTAGCCTGCGGAGCTATTTCCACCAGATCCAAACCCCGTTCAACCGATTTTTTTAACGCATCTTTTACAGTATAAATACCTAATTGTGTTCCGTCAATATCAATAACCCTTACTTTAGGGGCTTTTATTTCTTCATTTACTCTAACGTTTTCTGCTTGAGCGATTTACAACCTCACTAATTTGTTGAATAATATTTTGTTTTAATTTCATTATTAATATTATTGATAAATTCTCCCAGTTCAAAAGAACCAAGATCACCTTTTTTGTGCTTTCTTACTGAAATTTTACCAGCTGATGCTTCTTTTTCTCCAATAATAAGCATATAAGGGATTTTTTTCATTTCCCAGTCTCTAATCTTATATCCCACCTTTTCGCTGCGTTCATCAAGTTCCACACGAATATTATTATTCTTTAGTTCTTTAAAAATCTTTGAAGAATAGTCCATAAAATTCTGTGAAATAGGAATAATAACAACCTGTATGGGAGCAAGCCAAAGAGGGAATTCTCCGGCATAATGCTCTATTAATATTCCTATAAATCTTTCCAGCGAACCGAAAGGAGCCCTGTGTATCACAACAGGTCTGTGTTTTTGTCCATCGCTCCCTGTGTATTCCAGATTAAATCTTTCAGGCATAACATAATCAATTTGAACAGTGCCTAACTGCCATTCTCTGCCAAGAACATCTTTCACCATAAAATCTATTTTAGGACCATAGAAAGCGGCTTCACCCTCAGCTGTAACATATTGTAATTTCATAAGATCC
>CAZUOC010000430.1:0-2873 GCA_964622335.1 uncultured Ignavibacteriaceae bacterium | reverse complement strand
TCACACAAAAAAGCAGCAACACCTAATTCATTAAGCTTTGATTTATTATATTCTAAACCAAAACCTAACTTTAAGGAAAGCAGGCAAACGTTTACACAGTGGGCGTAAAGGTAATTATCAGCTGTAGAGTTTGCGGTGAAGGCAATAAGCTCATCACCGGCTAAGGCCATCTGATCAGTCGCCTTATCAATACCCTCGATAATCCTCTTTCCTTCGATCGGCTGCTTATTTTGGGCCTTGGCAAAAACCTCTCTAATCAAAGTAATAAGCTCTTTATAGACTTCTTCGGATCTGGGCCTTCCGGCTCTAGTCTTCTCCATTACCACACGGGCAATCTCTATGTGGGAGGCGACAGGAAAATCTCTTTCTTGAGGCCCTTGAGGAACTTCTCTTGTCGAAGGAGCGGCTTCTTTCTTTTGTTCTTCCGGAGGCGCTGATTCTTTTTTCTCTTGTTTTTTAGCTTTGGCGCGGGTTTTTCTTTTGGGCGCTTCGGGGGCGGGTATATCGGGTATACTTTTTTCTTTTTCGGAAGAGGTTTGATCCGGAGAAGGTTTTTTCTTTGGCTCTTGGTCATCTCGTCCTCTTCTTAAGATATCCGATATTCTTACCATAGGCTTTTATCCCTTGTGCTCTGCTTTGAGGGGCTTTTCTTCTAAATCGTTGATTACATCGTTAATCACCTGTGCATCGATTCCTTCACAGCGCGCGCCAAACCCGGCCAATAAAGCCATATCGCAAATATTGTTAATCCGCCGCGGTATGCCTTCGGAAGCCTGGTAGATAAGCTGATAGGCAGCTTCGGCGAATATCGGCTCACTTAATCCGGCAACTTTTAAACGGTGGATAATATACTCGCGTGTTTCTCTATCATCGAGTGCAATTAAATGATAACGCACGCCCATTCTCTGACGCAGCTGCGGGATAGCCTCTACCTTTTCTTTGAGTTCCGGCTGGCCTAAGAGAATCAGCGTTAAGAGAAATGTATCGTCGAGCTGAAAGTTAAGCAACAGGCGCAATTCTTCAAACATCTCCTCGCTTCCTATGGCCTGGGCCTCATCGATGGCGATCACCGTGCTTTTATTTTCATTACGGTTGCTGTAGAGGATTTCATTAAGCGAACGCAAGAGTTTTGTTTTTGACTGAGATGAGTCATCTCCGCCAAGCTGATAGACTATTTCCTGTAAAAACTCGATCGGAGGAATACGGGGGTTAAATATCAGGACGGTTTGGTAGCGCGGATCGCTGGAGAGTTCCTCTAAAAGCGCGCGAGATAGAAGTGTTTTTCCGCTGCCGTATTCTCCGGAGAGCATCGCCGCGCCTTTTCTTTCTCTGACGGCATAAAGCATGCGCGAGAGCGCTTCTTCGTGTTTTGAGGAGTAATAGAGAAAGTGGGGATCGGGCGTATTCTCAAATGGTTTTTCTTTTAAGCCCCAATAATCTTCATACATGCTAAAACACCTCATCAGCTGGAAAGGTATGCTTAACTTAATTCTAACTGTCCGGCTCTAATCTGTCAAGGTGATTCCTGTTGAAGTTAAACTTCCACAAGCTCAAAATCACCGGCAGCCTGAGCTCATTCTGTTGAAGTTAAACTTCCACACTCCGGAAGATTAGATTTTTGCTTTCTTATCTATCTTCGCCCAGCTATCTTTCAAGGTTACCGTGCGGTTAAATACAAGTTCCGGGGCTTTTGAGTCATCGCTATCCGCGCAAAAGTATCCTAAACGCTCAAATTGGAAAGCCTCACCACCCTTAACGTCTTTTAAGCTCGGCTCAAGCTTGGCATCTTTAATCACTTCCAAAGAATCCGGGTTGAGGCCGGCCTTCCAATCCTCACCCTGGGCAACATCGTCTGGGTCTTCTTTGCGGAAAAGATGGTTATAAAGCCGCACCTGGACACTTAATGCATGTTTTGCTGAGACCCAATGAAGCGTTGCTTTTACCTTACGCCCATCTGGTGAATCTCCGCCCTTGGTTGCTGGGTCATAGCTGCAGTGTAATTCTTTGATTTCTCCTGTGGCCTCATCCTTAATCACCTCATTGCAGGTAATAAAGTAGGCATAGCGCAGCCGCACTTCACGTCCCGGAGAAAGCCGGTAGAACTTCTTGGGAGGATCTTGGCGAAAGTCATCCTGCTCTACATATAGCTCGCGCGAAAAAGGCACGAGGCGCGTACCTTTTGATGCATCCTCGGGGTTATTCACACACTCTAAACTCTCTTCTTTATCTTCGGGGTAATTAGTGATTACCACCTTTAAAGGGCGCAGCACCGCCATTTTTCGAAAAGCCTTTTTATTTAACTCTTCTCTTAAGCTGTTTTCCAAAACCCGGATGTCGATAGTGCTATTAAATTTTGCCACGCCGATAGTCTCGCAAAAGCTTCTGATCGATTGAGCGCTGTAACCCCGCCTGCGCAATCCGCTTATCGTAGGCATGCGCGGATCATCCCAACCCGCCACTCGTTTTTCTTGAACGAGTTCTAAGAGCTTTCTTTTGCTTAACAGCGTATAGGTGAGGTTAAGACGGGCAAATTCTATCTGTTGCGGATGATGCACTCCCAGTGCATCCAAAAACCAGTCATAAAGCGGACGATTGTTTTCAAACTCAAGCGTACAGATCGAGTGGGTAATTCCTTCGATTGAATCCTCAAGGCAATGGGCAAAGTCGTACATCGGATAAATGCACCATGCGTCTTTTCTGCGATAATGCGTTACTTTACGAATCCGGTAGATTAGAGGGTCGCGCATGATCATATGCGCAGATTTCATATCGATCTTGGCCCGCAGCACCTTCTCGCCTTCTTTAAACTCGCCATTTTTCATGCGTTCTAAAAGGTCGAGGTTTTCTTCAATTGAGCGATTGCGGTATGGACT
>CAZUOC010000429.1:0-2875 GCA_964622335.1 uncultured Ignavibacteriaceae bacterium | reverse complement strand
TGCAGATATTTCAAGATGTGGTATATCAGGGAAGGATTTAGGCAAAATTGATAATTGAAGTTTACGTGCTTCCTCTAGCTCCTTTGTTTTTCTCTCATTCTCTGATTCAATTATTCTTCTTTCAAGCTCTAGTTTATGGGCTATCCTCTCTTGCTCAAGAGTTCTTTCCAAAAGTCCTTTCACCTTTACAAGTTGAGTTTCGAGATCTTTATTTATCTGAGAAAGGTTATAAGAAAGAAATAAAGACATTGAAACAGCAAATCCGATCATACCATAAACAAAAACCTGGTTATATTCTGTCAGACGAGGTATAACAGAAAAATCCAGCAAGATCTGGAGAATTATAAAAACAGCCATTACCATAAAACCCGTAAGAACAATCCATCCTCCCTTTAGATTTTTCTTTCCCTTCTTCCGGAAAGAAGAAGTAATGATATCAATCAGTATAATACCGAAGAAAATATAATTTATTGATGATGCTTCGCTCCTCAATAAAAAATTTATTATTGAAATAAAGATGAAAAGCAGGAAATATAACTTCCACCGCCAGGGAATTTTATAATAAATTAATGCATAGAAGGTCATCAATCCAAAAAACATTGTTACGGGAACTGATATACCATTTAATTGATAGTGAAGAATAATTACATTTGGATCTGTTGCAATAAATCTCTCAAAACTAAAGTAGGTAACACCTGCAAATCCCAGGAGACAAAGTGCATAAAATAAATTTTCTTTTTGCTTTGTATTGAAACTAAAAATAAAAATATGTAGAAAAAAAAGTATTAACGGAATAAGTGTAAAAACCATCTGGTGATAAGAAGCGTCGCGGACATTCTCACTAACTTGTTTAAATATCGAGTTAATATCTTTTAAATAAAGAACAAAACCCGGTGAGAATCTAAGATTTTGCTGTTCTTTCCAATTATAATTTGCGTATCTAACCGCAATGACTTGTTCCGGTTTGGGATCGATTTTTAGTTCTTTCCAAATACGAACCTGTGACGGCTTAAAGGATTCGGGAGAATTCCCTATCTTACCGAATGAATAAAGCAGTCTTCCATCATAATAAATTTGGGAAGCTCCGAGCTGACCAATAAGTAAAGCAAGAGATTTATTCCACAAAGAAGTATCTGCAATAAAATGAAACCTGTACCACCCTACATTTTCAAGCAATGAATCCACTACGCCCATATTATTAGATTCAACAACTTTCCAATTACTGTCATTAAAATTTTCTTTTGCCCATTCAGGATTATCCCCGGGATGGTACTTCCAGAAATTATCTATTACCATAGTTGTTCTGTCAGGGCGAAACCGCTTTTGATTTAAAACAACCTTTCCATTTATAAAAGTATTTTTCCAATCGTAAACAACTATAGATAAAACTGTGTCTTTTTTAACATTAAGCTCAAAACTTTTATAAAGTTGTTCATCACTATCTAAAGCTTCGAGCCACCAATACCCGGCAGTTATTTTAAATTCCAGGTTTGTTCCGTCTTTAAATAAAATAGTTTTTCTAAAAGTGGAATCATTAATCCTAGCAAGCATAATACTATCAGGTTCCCAATTGCCCAATTCCGGCTGATTACCTGTAACAAAAACTTTTTGATTTTCAGAGGGACTTTTAACTAAGACTTGAAAAGTAACCTTGTGTTGCTGATTAGGATTATTGTTGCAACCGGTAAAAACTAATATGATATAAAGGAGAATAGAAACACTCGGAATGATATTTTTCAAAAACAACTTTTCCCTCTGTTTCTTAAAAAATCGAATACACCTTATAAAATTCCTGCTATTTCTTTACCAAAGCAAATTAAAAAATTTTTATTAAGATATAAAATCCGGGTTTTGGTTAATCCCTGTCCCCTTTAAAATCTGAAATTCTCTGAAAAATTCACTTATAACTTTTTTAATTGAAACATTCAGACGATTATAACTAGCTCAGTTTATTTTAATAAAATGACTTTTATAGTCTCTGAAAATCCATTACCATTACTTACAACTACTTGCAGTCTGCAAAAATAAATTCCGCTAGATAGCCCTTCGGCTGACCATCTTACCTGATGCACTCCTCCTGATTGATATTCGTTCGCTAATGTTTCAACTTCCCTCCCTAAAGGTAAATAAATTTTCAATATTACATTAGCCGATTCCGGTAAAAAATATTTTATTGTTGTTGTCGGATTAAAAGGATTGGGGTAATTTTGGAGTAAATGAAATGCTTTTGGAATCTTGGAATCAGGTTTGTCATATAGTTCGGTCGTATTATTATCTTTCACACAACGAATAGAGTAGCCACAGGTTTTGGAGTGTTGGCCGAAAATAATTTCCTCGTCATAGGTACGTATAAGAGCCAGAGAGATGTAACAGAATGGATCAATATTATAGTATTCACCAGGTTCAGAAGTGAGATAAAATCCAGCTTCATTCAGCTGTTGAAAAGTTGTTAAATCTCCTCCGGTACCACCGTATTGTGCATTGAAGCCCGTCCATCCTCCTGGTTTCAATTGCTCCGCACTATTTGAACCGAGATAATCTTTTAACTCTATCCATTCAGCAATACTAGGCGCATGCCAGCCTTGAGGTGCTACACCTTGTATGCGGCTTGGATTACTGATATCACCGTACGTTCCACGAACAGCAGCATACCAGGTGTATAAACAACCAAATTGTTGGGCATTAGCCTGATTATCATCATAATAAAAAAAACGTTTCGTTGTATCATCATAAGCTATATTACTAGAACCGTGGCTGTATTCGATAGGTGTACCATCACTGTAATGTGTTGTTCTCAGGTTTTCAGCCATCCAGATCTGGTTACCGATTTTCACAATTGAATAAACATTCCCGTCAAAGTCTGTTACTATACTAT
>CAZUOC010000428.1:0-2879 GCA_964622335.1 uncultured Ignavibacteriaceae bacterium | reverse complement strand
CTCCTGGGAATAAATCGTTTTACTAAGAAACATTATTATTATGACGATAATAATATTTAATATTTTATGTTTTCTTAATTTTTTCAAGATATATCCCTTATAATTTTAGGTAATTTATTTTTGTAAAATTAATTTCTTCGTTTCTGAATACTTACCTGCCTGAAACTTGTAAAAGTAAATCCCGCTTGGTAATACTCCCGATTGCCAGCGCAACTGGTGTTCACCTGTCGCTTGATATTCATTCACTAATGTTTCTAATTTTTGTCCGAGAAGGTTGTAGATTTCAAGTTTAACCATTCCTGCTTGCGGCAAGCTGTAACTAATTGTCGTTGAGGGATTAAAGGGATTGGGGTAGTTTTGATATAGTTGAAATGCTTCAGGTAACTCAGATTGATTCTCCTGAACTGAAGTCGGATTTGTTAAATTCTCATACCATACTATCTTATTAGGAGTAATGGTTGCAAGAATATCGATATCACCGTCAACGTCTAAATCGGCAACATGAATTGATGTCGGACCATACTGTGGAGAATCAATAATCTTTGGCTGACTGAATTCACCCTGTCCGTTTATATTTTCATACCATACAATTTTTACAGCAGATGGCGAGCAGGCTATTACATCCAGATCATTATCGTTATCAATATCTGCGGCTAGTACCGAACCAGCACCGGACAATGATTGTGAAATTATTTTTTGTCCGCTGAACGATTCGTTACCATCTAAATTTTCATACCATGCAACTTTGCCATCATCAGCAGAAGCGGACAATACATCCATATCCCCGTCATTATCTATATCAGCAGCAAATACAAATTGCGCTCCTGCGACTTGTGTAGCGATAACTTGCTGTTCAAATGTACTGGCGCCGTCGATATTTTTATACCAGGCAATCATATTGTGATCGTCAAGCGAAGCTGAAAGGACATCTATATCTCCATCATTATCCAGATCTGTTGCATATACACAAAATGCACTTTTCGCCTGCTCTTGTGTAGCAATGGTTTTTGCGGAACTGAATGAATTTATTTCACTAATATTTTCAAACCAGTAAATACTGAAGTCGCCAACTATCACATCAGAATCACCGTCGCCATCAATGTCAGCGACATAAATTGAATTAGGATGATCTGGTAGAGGCGGACCCAATGCTATTGTATCCAGTTCATTAAAAATTCCATTTCCATCTACATTACGCAGCCGCAATGCAGCAAGATGGAAAGGGGATACCCATATAATATCTGCATAACCGTTTGCTTCTAATACACCTGCGTACAAATCACCTCCGCCTTCAATCAGATCAGATAATATATTTTCATTTCCGAAAGAAACGTGACCGTCTGTGTTTTCGTACCAGGCAATTTTTGATGAAGAAAGTGATATAACATCCTGATCGCCGTCATTATCCAAATCTGCCGAGAAGCAACGGTGTGCCATTACTAAATCTGATGAAATTAATTTCTGACTGCTGAATGTTTGTGAAAGGGCTGTTATGGGAAAGATTGGGAGTAGTAAAAAACAATACAAGAAATATTTACTCATTTGGTTTGTCTCTTCTGTAAAGAATGTTCTCTTATGTATTAATACAGTTGACTTCCGGGAATCCCTACTCTGTTTATAAGATTTTATTTCAAATAAATTATCAATTATTAATATTTGTTAATAGTCTTGTACTGGATTTTATATTACCGATAGGTTGACTGTTGAGCAGATAATCTGTTGTTACCTCTTTCTTTGTTTTCTGTTTTTCCGAATATAAAATATCCACATTCACTAAAATGAAATATTATAAAAAGGAAAAAAGAAGTATTCGAAATGATATTTTTAAATGTCAATTTCTCCCCTTGTACTTAAGAAGAATTAAATCTCCCCACTAAATTCTCGCTATTTTTTATTAAGGCAAATTAAAATTTGTAAGAAGATTCAGGATTGAAAAAGAGTTATTAAATAGTTTTTAAAGAACCATAAATTATGAACACTACAGCCACAAGCGATCCAGCAGCACCAATAAAATGAAATACAAAAAAAATGCATTTAAACCAAATGTTGTTGGAGAAGGACCTCTAATGCGTTTTCACGAGCCCACAATAAAAGCTATCGTAAAACTGTATCCGGAAATCACCAATAACCATACAGTTAGCTCAACTTCGAGCCCACAGCCGGACTTTGCCAACTTCAAGGATAAAGCAAAACCAATCCCCCTTGATGCTCCTGTAACCCTGAAATTTCAAACTTCATAATGTTAACGGTAGCTTCTTTCCATTCCGTCTCATTGAAACTAATAAAAACAATTGGATTTCCTGAATCTGAACCAAGTACTTCATAAGCTTTTCGAATTTGACTTCCTGCCGGGAAGGAATTTTATTTGTTTTTCAATTTCTTGCTGGTTTATGATAAAGTATGCA
Source organism: uncultured Ignavibacteriaceae bacterium (assembly GCA_964622335.1). Taxonomy (GTDB): domain Bacteria; phylum Bacteroidota; class Ignavibacteria; order Ignavibacteriales; family Ignavibacteriaceae; genus RBG-16-34-14. The sequence continues at coordinate 474 of CAZUOC010000428.1, read as the reverse complement.
AGAAATACCTCCATTTAAATATGTGGAAAATATCTTAACCCTGTAATCCTTAATTAAAAATCCCTCTCCTTGTTTTGAAGAGGGTAAGGGAATTACAAATTAATCCTCAGAGAACCAATAAAATTTCTTCCCGCTGCAGAAATTCCAGAAGAATATGGTCTGTATCTCTGATCGGTTATGTTTTCTACACCGAGATACAATTCAAAATTATCGAGAAGCTGGTAGCTTACTTTTAAATTTAGTGTGTACCACAATGGACAATAAACATTCCCGTTTTCATCCTTTGCATAGAGATAATCTTTCTCTATTTCACTTGGTGCGAGATCTTCAGTTTTAATTTCGCCATTGTAAACAGTATAAAGGTCTGCTTCGACTTTATCTTTCCTGAAAATTAGTTCCGTCTTACCGAACCATGGTGCGGAATGTCTTAACGGAACAGTATCTCCCGCATCGTCGTCTTCTTTTCCTTTCTGA